>CALRFM010000106.1 GCA_943356515.1 Patescibacteria group bacterium | reverse complement strand
TAGGAACCCAATAAGAACTTTTTTTGGTAGTTTCATTTGAATAGTATAGCGCATTGGTCATGAGAAATATCGAAAGTATTTTTCTTGTCATTCAGAGGAATCCGCCAGCTGGCGGAGACCGAAGAATCCATATATTATTTCCTGGATCCTTCCCCCGAGTACTCGGGGGAATCCACCCCTTTGTCATTCCCGACCCGATCGGGAATCCAGTTACTTAATGTCCTCGTATAAATCTCTCCATCTTGGATTATTTTTCTCGATTAATTCTAGCTTCCAATCTCTGTTCCATTTTTTCAATTGTTTTTCTCTTCCTATTGCATCTTGTACATCCTGATACTGTTCAAAGTAAACAAGACAGTCCACACTATACTCTGAAGTGAATCCAGATACTATTTTATTCTTATGTTGCCAGACTCGTTTAAGAAGGTTTGATGTGAAACCAATATATAAAGTTCCATTACGCTTACTCGCAAGAATATATATGTAGTATTTCTTTTCCACACCCTATTATAATCTGGATCCCCGCGTACGCGAGGATGACAATACGCTCTGTCATTCCCCCGAGTACTCGGGGTCTGGATGACAAAGAATATTGCACTACTTTATAGAAAATTTCTCCCATACCATCTGAAACCGTATCTTTTCAAAGTGAGCTATCTCTTTGTCATATATTACGACACCTATCGGTTGGCCTTCTCTATAGCTAATAAAAGCTACTTTGTTTCCATAAATCATATAATCAGTATTGGTTCGCAGTTTGGCTGGAATACACACAATTTGGTTCCGAGATGTGCTATATTCTTGCTGATAAAGCTTGTCTGCAGCACTATCTGAAACGATCTCTTGAGAATGCATCATACGGCGTATGATACGTACAAAATACGTTTTAAGATAATCTCCCATTATCTCCATGGCGCTTTGACTCATACAATGTGCATAGATTTTGTCGACTTCTAACGTTTCTTCGTATATCTTCTTGATCTCATCTATGCCTTGGTAATACTGTATCTTAGGTATCGCATGTTGAGTCTGATACATGGCATCAAGCTGAGGTATCTCTTGCTCGAGCTCTTGAAGAGACTGTGCGAGTCGTTGTTGTTTGTTTTTACCAAGGATCAAAATTTCACGTGGGGGAGCAGGCATATAGCGTTTTTTTTTACCTTTTACCGTAAGATTAAGGAGCCCATTTTCTACCAAAGAATCGATAAGAAGATACACCGTAGTTCGTGGTATTTTGGTTGTTTTGGCAAGCTCTAGAACCGATATGCTCCCCTTTTCAAGTGCTGCCAAATACACCTGTATTTCTTCGTCAGATAATCCGAGAGCTATGAGATTGTTGTGTAATGTATCCATATATTCACTATTACATATAATGTCTAAAATGTCAACATTTATGACAAAAGGTAACAGTTCACTCTTTTTGACACACATGTCATTGCGAGCGGAATGAAATGAAGCGCGGCAATCTAAATTACTGATAAAAGTTAGATAATTAGATCGTCATGAAGGGAGTTATAGATTTTGAATGCATATAGTAAAAGGGGTAACCCCGATTACTATATACCTAGTGTACTCACTACTTATGATAAAATAGGTAACGAGCCGGAGTGGCGGAATTGGCAGACGCGCACGCTTCAGAAGCGTGTGATAGCAATATCGTGGAGGTTCAAGTCCTCTCTTCGGCACTATTGGAGGTATCGCCTAGAGGCCTATGGCACAGGTTTGCTAAACCTGCGGGAATTAAAACGCCCTCATGGGTTCGAATCCCATTACCTCCGCAATTCATCCTCATAATCCTTCTGTATAAGCCACAGCTGATTTCCACGCTCAGAATATGCGTACCCTTTCCTATCAAGCCACCACGTTTGAATACCACGTGCTAAATTCTCAAATAATGATATAAGATAAGGCTGCTTTGAAAGGTTAATATGATACTTATTTACATCGGAAATAATTTCAACACCTCCCTTCAATTCCCCCCTCGAGGGGGGACCATGGGGGGTGTAATTAGGAAAAAAAGAGGCAATCCATTTGTTACTTCGAATAAGATGTTGATACGTCTGTGATTTATTGTATAGGGACTTTAATTGAAGAATCTCATGACCGATATATTCTGTTTGTTTCTTTTTCGAAATCCCAAGACCATCTTGGGCAAATATCAGATTAAAACAAAGTTTTAATCCACATGCTGGATGAAACAAGCTCAGAACCTTTTTGTAGGCTAATACCATAAAACGTACTGTCCAACGTGTGCCTGGCGTGGTGATAATGAAGATGTCAATATCGCTTGATTGGGCTGCATTAAGCATACTAAGCGATCCAGAAATGCCGAGATATTGGATAAAAGGAATGAGCTCAAGAAACTTAAGATGATGTTCTGTTGAGTCTATAACCTTCAGCGAATGATTATATCTAGTAGTATAGCTTTGTGCTCCTTTTGTTCCGATCTGAATATAACGAGGAGTTGAGTTTATTGTTACTGATCTGACTATTTTTTTTTGTAGTAAAACATCTAATTGCTTTTGTAAGGTTTTCTTGGATATTTTATTTGGATGAAAGATGTAAAGCTCCTCAATGGTAGCAGGGTATGAAAACTGAGAAAAGTAGGAAAGTGTTGATATTACATTCTGTTTCATGAACGTAGTAAGCTGAATTTCTGCTTGAAAACCAAATACACAAACTCCACCAGCCTCAATTGTCTCCGTAAACGCCATGGCTGAGTAATAAGACGGTACAGCCATTCAAATCCAAATGACCGTAATAGGTGTGGTGCACGTGAAACTTCTCCACTTAAAAAGTCAAATGCCCCTCCCACCCCTATGCATATTGAGCTTGATAGGTGTTTTTTATGGGCATAAAACCACTTTTCTTGTACTGGTGAACCGAAGGCAGCAAAGATGATTTGCGGCCTGTAGTCAGCCACTATATGCATAACAGCCTTTTCTTCCTCTGGTTTTGAGGCTAATATATTTTTAAATCCCATTTCACCCTTTATGCTCAAATTTGGATGCTTTTTTTTGTAGCAGTCGACGAGTGATTCTGCTAGATTTGGCTTTCCACCCAAGAGTAG
>CALRFM010000105.1 GCA_943356515.1 Patescibacteria group bacterium | reverse complement strand
GACATAAACTCCCCAACTTAGACGACACCTTCACCCTCCTATCCGCAGGTCTCTGGAACTTTCACCTAGACATTGCCAAGTAATCTGACCACTATGACAAAAATGATTTATACTGGGAGAAGTTAACAGTTAATTCGCAACAGGTCTAACAAACCACTTCGAACTCTTATAGATACTGGAGAAATTGATAGCCCAGTGATTCAATACCCGTTTTATCCAAAATATCGTCACCAAGGCAAGCCAATAATTTACGGAGTTCATTCTGACACTGATGTCGGGTTTGACGATGCTATAGAAGGTGCGATTTGGGAAATAACTGACGCTTATACATCTGCTGGCGAAATTGAAAAGAGGGCAATAGTCTCTTCCTTACCTGAACATTCTCAAGCTAGATTTATAGAACATATTCAAGAGCCAAAGAAAGGACATCTTTTACCAGCATTTGTAAATCCAAGAAAGGTATATTATGCTCCAAGACAGGATGTCAATGCTAGAAATGCACAAGAAATTGAATATATGAAAATGCTCCAAGTACTCAAGGATGGAGGTTATTTTGCGCCAATACTAGATAACTTAATGAGCAAATTGCTTGGAAAAAGATGATAAAATATATCTGCCAAATATTGCCAAATAAATTATTTCCACGCCTCACCACGTCAAACGTGGCTTTGCAAATCATGCGAAATGAGCATAAGTTAAGATTTTTATAACTCAAAAGACAATACATCATCTTTTGTAAGTATTTTGTACGAAGAACAATTTTTAAGAAGTGCGCGGCTCATAAGATGTTCAAATCCTACATACACCACTCGCTTGCCTTCATTCTTTGCAATTTTAACTGCTGGTAGCAAATCTGTATCTGAAGATATCAGATAACAAATATCATATTCATCTTTCAGAGCTCCATAAATCATATCTGCAGCGATTTGCACATCAACTCCTTTTTCATGATATTTTCCATCAGACTTTAGTAAATAACCAAGTTTTATATTAATTCCTTGTTTGCGCAAGTTAGAGAATAGTGACTGTTGATTGGCGTACAGATGTTTTGATTTCTGATTATTCTTATACTGTTTTATTTCTCCAACGTAATAAGATATTTGTGGAGATACATTTTTAGTAAGAAATGAAACGAGATTGAGATAATTATATATCGTTAAATGAGTATTAGGTGATAGTTGTTTCACCTTATTGAAGAAGTTGCTTCCATCAAATTGTACTAAAATTCGTTGCATAGGTTTATTATATAACTATACAACAAAAAACCCCCGGGTCGAAGTGAACCGGGGGGGATTAGCAAATACTTGTACTTCTTATCAAAGTACATAAGAAATATACTATAAATATCTCTTTCTGTCAAATAATGTATGGCAAGGGATCCTTCGGCTTCGCTCAGGATGACAGCGCGATATGTTTTGCGCTGTCATTTCCATGCCTCGCAGATCATGCGAAATGAACAGTAGTCACACCACGGGCCAACGTGCGGTTTAAATTCTCCTTTTCGGATATCTTCAACCACCTCAGTTATCCGATCTTTGGCTTCAGATATATCTTCTTCACTCCGTTTCATGGTTACTTTCTCTCGTGCTTGAAGATAGTAAAACGACAAGTCAATCTTTTCTACCGGCTTGTTGTAGAGTGCTGGACTACTTGCGGCCATGGCATATATCGTAAGCTGCATATCTTTTTTGAGCTTTTTTTCATCTGGCATTTTGCCGGTTTTGTAATCTATTATTTCTATAGCTCCATCTGCTTTGTTATCTACTCGATCAATCTTTCCGGTTAAAAATACCGATGATCCGATGCGGATTTTAAACATCTTCTCCAGATTCACTATGTCTATTTCAGGCTTATGAAATGACGTATAATAATTTTCAAGCATTTGCTTGGCTTCCTCTTTCATTTTTTTTGCATGACCGGCTGAAGAGAAGCCAATAGGGATCCAACTGGCTTCAAGCATATTGAGCATATGATCTAAACCCCATGTCGGATCTTGGGCAAAGCCTTTATAAAATTTGTGAAGGGCATTGTGTACGGTACTTCCAAACGATGCCGCAGCAGCAGGTGAGCTGGGGATTTTGAGCACGTATTGATATTTGTATTTCAGTGGACAAACTTCATAGGTTTGTAACTGGCTGTACGAAATATTTTTTACGGTTACTGGCTCAGGGATAACCACGTCGTCGTGTTTTTGAAAGTCAAATATGGATAGTTGTTCTTTAGTATTTTGGGGCACATATGGCTCGATATTGAGCTTATCTTCACCCATGGCCTCATAGACAAATGGGGAAAGTTTTCGTTGGCGAATACCTTGATCGTACCGCTCTGATGCGGTAAGAAATAATCTGTCTTTTGCACGTGTCATACCGACATAAAACAATCGACGTTCTTCCTGTACGTGATAGTCACCTTGAGGTAATGTCTCTTTTATTAAATCATCAGGAATGGGAATCTGCTCCTTGCGTCTATTAGTTGGGAAGCGGCCTTTTATAAGATTGGGCATAAACACAATGGGGAATTCCAAACCCTTAGCAGAATGTACCGTGAGAATATGCACGGCGTTTACGGCAGTAAAATCTGCTTCACCTGCAAGAGGAGATTCTCCCAGTTCCATACTCATATCGATATATTCAGTTGCGCCAAACACCGATATATCTTCTTGACTTCGTTCCATTTCTCGGATTTTGCCAAAGAATTTGGTGATGTTAAACGTGACTTGTTCCTGCATCTCAGTTTCTGGGTTTCCTAAGGTATCTATATAGTTTGTATCTTTCAAAAAAGAATAGAGGAGTTCTCCTGCGGTATCTTTGCCAATACATTTCACATGCTTTTTTATTAGCGTAAAGACCTCTATCAGCTTATCTTTGGTTGCCTGGCCCGTGAGCGGCATATATTCTTTATATTGTTCATACGCAGGTTCATACCATTCATTATGGTAAAAAGACAGATACACTTCGATTGCCTGATAGTAGGAAAGTGACGTCTTTTTAGCGTAGGACATCAAATGAAGTAAATCCTCTGCATCAAGCTTAAATAAATCCATACTGAGCACTCGGTACAGCGATACGGTATCACT
>CALRFM010000104.1 GCA_943356515.1 Patescibacteria group bacterium | reverse complement strand
TTCCCAAGGAGAAGGTCGCGAGTTCGAATCTCGTCCACCGCTCTAATCAACAGCTACCTAAAGAACGTTACAAAAATGTATGCAATTATCCACGTAAAATTTGCTAATATAATATCATGAAAAAAACAGCTAAAATTGCAATTTTTGAGGGCAAAGGAATCCGTCGCCACTGGAATGATACAGAGGAAAAGTGGTATTTTTCAGTAGTAGATGTGATTGCTGTACTAGCTCAATCTTCTCGACCAAGGAAATATTGGGATGATTTAAAAAGAAAGTTAATCCTAGAAGGAAGTGAGTTGTCCGAAAAAATCGGACAACTGAAAATGCAAGCCTCTGACGGTAAATTTTATTTAACAGATGTAGCTGATACAGAAGTGATGTTACGTATTATTCAAAGTATTCCTTCTCCTCATGCAGAGCCTTTTAAGCTTTGGCTGGCTCGTGTCGGTTATGAACGACTGGAAGAAACTGCTGATCCAGAGCTGGCAATTAATAGAGCACTAAAGACGTATTTACAAAAGGGCTATAGTCACGAATGGATCAATCAACGTTTAAAAAGTATTGAGATTCGCAAAGCGCTGACCGATGAATGGGAAACTCGAGGAGTCAAAGAAGGACTAGAGTTTGCTATCTTAACCAATGAAATCACTCAAGCTTGGGCTGGACTAACCACCAAACAATACAAAAACCTTAAAGGTTTGAAGAAAGAGAACCTGAGAGATAACATGACAAATCTTGAACTGGTTCTCAATATGTTAGCAGAAACGGCTACAACTGAAATCTCCCAAAAAAGGAAACCTAAAACTTTTCCTGAAAATAGAAAAGTGGCAAAAGACGGTGGAACTATTGCAGGAAATGCAAGACGGGAAATTGAAATAAAAACAGGAAAAAAGGTAATAACCAAAAAAGATGCCAAAGGGTTAAAGCTTCTTGAAAATGAATTATAATAGCTGACCGAAGGAGGATTCCCGTATCTCGCTCATAAACCTGCAGTCAACAGACTTGAGGTGAATTTTCAAACCAGAAGTCAAAAATGAGGTACTTAAATGGTGGATGAAAGATATAGAAAAGCTTGATGTATTTCTGTCATTGGAATGATTTCTCTTTAAATCATTCTGTTTCCGAGTATAGATAAAAAATAAGTATAATAAGGACTAATAGATGAATTGCGGGATTAGTACACCGGTAGTATGTCCCGCCTTAGCGGGAAGAAGCTGGTTTAAAAAGTTAATTGCGGTGGTAGTTCAGTGGTAGAATGTCTCCTTCCCAAGGAGAAGGTCGCGAGTTCGAATCTCGTCCACCGCTCTAATCAACAGCTACCTAAAGAACGTTACAAAAATGTATGCAATTATCCACGTAAAATTTGCTAATATAATATCATGAAAAAAACAGATAAAATTGCAATTTTCAAAGGACAGAAAGTTAGAAAAACTATTCACAATAATGAGTGGTGGTTTGTTATCAATGATGTGATTGTCTCACTGACTGATTCAGTAGATCCTGCTCAATATTTCAAGAGACTTAAAATCAGAGATAAAGAACTCGCTAAACTTACTGACAAAGGGGGGGTACAATTTGTACCACCCCTCATGTTAGATATTGAAACTACCGGTGGTAAACAAAAAGCTTACTGTTGGAATACGGAGGGGATTTTCAGACTTATTCAATCAATTCCCTCTCCTAAAGCAGAGCCATTTAAAAGATGGTTAGCAAAGGTAGGTTATGAAAGAGTACAGGAAATAGAAGATCCTGAACTGGCAACCAAAAGAACCAGAGCTTTGTATAAAGCTAAGGGATACTCTGATGACTGGATAGAGAAAAGAATGAGAGGTATCCAAGTTAGGGAACAGCTGACTAATGAATGGAAAAATAGAGGGGTGGGAGGAGATAAAGAATATGCCATTTTGACTGCTGAGATATCTAAAGCTACTTTTGGGATGAACCCATCTCAGTATAAAAAATTCAAAAGTCTTAAAAGAGAAAATTTGCGGGATCATATGAATGATTTGGAGTTAATATTTTCTATGCTTGGTGAGGCTTCAACAACAGAAATTGCCAAAAACAAAAACGCTCAAGGTTTTATCCAAAATAAAACGTCTGCGAAGCAAGGAGGAAGTATTGCTGGAAATGCTCGGAAAGAGCTGGAAAGGAAAAGTGGAAAAAGGATTTCAACAAAACAAAACTATCTCACCACACCAGAAAATCAGAAGTCTTTAAAGTAAGACGATGGAAGTTGACATGTTTCCTGAAACAATAGGTTTAAAAATTATTCAAAATATCTTCCCTTTATCTTCCATAATATAAAAATAGGAACGATTATCCATATTCCTGTCATAACTATATTTTTCGTTGAAAATAATTGATTTGTCAGTAAAAACAGAGGTACTCCAAAAAGAATATGAGATAACACACTTCCTATCAAAAAATTCTTATACTTAATATTCAGTAACCCAGCTCCATAGCAAACGGCCTCCATTATGGTACCACCGCCAAGCATTCTCAAAACAAATACCGATTCAATTTCTCTGTTTTGCTTTACGTTAATACTTTTTATTTTCTTCTCCATATCTGCACTGAAGATTTTATTTATGAATGTGTACCCATATTTCTTACCCAAAAAATAGGCAAGAGATGAACCCAACATGCTACCAACAAAATCTGCAGTATAGGCGGTAAACCAACCTAAAAATGGAATCGATGCAAGGGTAAATAAATTCCCCGGAAGTGGTGGCCAAACGACACCAAGAGTTTTTGTGAGAACAAGAAATACATAAAACAGTACAACGTTTCCCTGCACCCATGTTTCAAATAGGGCAAAGGAAGGGGTTGTTATAAACCAAAGATATGCAGCAACTGATACCAAAACAGCCAATAATGTCAGTATGAGTATCTTTGTACCATCTTTTGAAAATATGTTTTTGAAAGTCATGCTGTTCCTACTTATATCATATTTTCCATTGACTATTGAGGGTTTTTAGAAGATTTTCGTATCCCGCTTACTCACTTATATCATACTTTTCCAGTAGCTTTTGGTCTGGTTTTTTTCATTTTACGATATGTTTCCTTAGAAATGAGACAGTCCATAGTACACTATGGACATGAAACAATTAACAAAAATAATATTAGCTTGGGAGTTAGCTGAGGCAGAAATTCCTCGAGTACATATTGCAGAACAGTTAGAGATTGGACGTGCAACACTG
>CALRFM010000103.1 GCA_943356515.1 Patescibacteria group bacterium | reverse complement strand
AGAATCGTTTGGTTGGAGCAAGTTTGCCTTTTACTTTTTGTATAAATCCATTGTCTACCAACTCTTGGACATATTGAAATATGGTGCGTTTTGATGCTACGCCAAAAATCTTGAGCATTTCAGAGTACGAAGGTAAACGTCTGTTTGTGCGATAATACTTCTTAAGCGGGGTCAGGATATCTGGTTCCATAGGTACAACATAATGGTAAATAATAGGTACGAGCACTCAGTATATGAAACGATTGTTTACTAGTCAATAGGACGAAGTAGATCAAAATAAGGGTCCGACCCTTTTAGTATGTAGGACATGAGGTAATTTGATACAATAGTGAACGAGCAAATAGCTATTAGCAAATAGCTAAAAGCCAATATAGGAGGAGTCGCATAGAGGCCTAGTGCGTTCGCTTGGAAAGCGGATATAGCCGTAAGGTTATCGCGAGTTCGAATCTCGCCTCCTCCGCATTGACAGCTCTTAGCGATCCTGAGTTTATCGAAGGAGAGTTTAGAGATGACAATGCCCGTCCGAAGTGAGTATTTCGTTTGCGCGGACGTAGCCCACGAAACGAACACGAACGAAGGAGGGCTAGAAATGTTTTGCAAATTTAGCTGAAGTCTAATGACTGAAGTCTGACGACTAACACAGGAGAGGTCGCATAGTGGCCTAGTGCAGCGGTTTACTAAACCGCCGTCCCGCAAGGGACCGGGGGTTCGAATCCCCCCCTCTCCGCCAAGTGGAATGCCATCCTCACCGGCACTCTCTTCAAATCACTTGACAGATCTCATATAATCTCCTATAATCTCATATAGTATGAATACGAGATTCAATACCCGACTAGCCTCAATTCCAAACTCGATTTGGTCTAAAATTACTCAAATTGATGAGTTAAAGGGTAGATGGGTAGGCGGTGCAAACCTAAGTCCTCACATATTAGGACGTCTCAAAAGATCAGTCCTTATTACCTCCACTGGTGCCTCAACCCGTATAGAGGGATCAAAGATGACGGATGAAGATATTGAAAAAATGCTTCGGGGAATCTCTATGCAGACATTTAATGACCGAGACACGCAAGAAGTACAGGGCTATTATGAATTGCTCCAAAATATTTTTGACAGCTGGCAGTCTCTGTCTTTTACTGAAGGAACCATTAAACACTTTCATCAAGAGCTCTTAAAATATACCGATAAAGATACTCATCATCGAGGAGAGTATAAGCATGGAGAAAATAAAGTCGAAATAATTGATGAAAAAGGAAAGTCAATCGGATTGCTTTTTGATACGACACCAGCTTATTTAACACCTTCTGAAATGCAAGAACTTGTTGAATGGACCCGACAAGCACTATTGGACAAAAGATATCATCCATTACTCATTATTGGTAACTTTATTGTGGAGTTTCTCAATATTCATCCGTTTACTGATGGTAATGGTCGTCTTTCTCGCATTTTAACAAACCTACTTCTTCTCAAGGGAGGATATGCTTATATACCCTATGTATCTCATGAAAAACTTATTGAAGACAATAAGCCTGAGTATTATTTGAGTTTACGGAAAAGCCAGAAAACATTCAAAGCCGATCATGAGGATATTACTGTTTGGTTAGACTTCTTTCTAACGGTGCTATTAAAGCAATCTCAAATGGCACTCGATCTTTTGTCTCAGGAATCAATTGAAAAGATTTTATCTCCTAATCAATTGAGCGTATGGGAATTTTTACAAAAAGTGGACGAAGTAACCCCTGGTGAAATTGCAAAACAAACTGGAGTAGCGCGGTCAACCGTTAGCCAAGCGCTCGACAAACTTATAGACTTAAAGCGAATAGAACGAATTGGGCTTGGCGCCACGACGAGATACCGGAAAATATAGTTACTGCAAGTTTAGATTTCATAAAATTGCATCAAACTATAAAAATGTGACACAATTGGTTCGAATCCCCCCCTCTCCGCTTTCGCTCGCCAAAATCTGCTCTGATATTTCTGATAAAATAGAACCCTTATGATCAAAGGAAACAAAAGTGTCTGGATTGTATGTCTTATTGCCATGGTAAATATGATGGGATATGGAATTGTTTTTCCTATTCTGTATGCCTACTCAAAAAAGTATGGACTTACGGATTTCCAAAATGGGCTTTTGTTTGCGGTATTTTCGATCTGTCAATTTATCTCTACGCCAATTATCGGCAGACTTTCTGACAAGTACGGAAGAAGGCCCATGCTCATCGTTTCAATAATGGGGACCGTTGTATCATTTTTTGTCATGGCGTTTGCGCCAAATGCTTTATTTCTTTTCATAGCAAGAGCGCTCGACGGACTCACCGCAGGCAATGTGCCGGTGATATTTGCGGTGATATCAGATACCACAAAGCCCGAAGAGCGGGCAACGGCATTTGGCCATGTTGGCTCAGCATTTAGCTTTGGCTTTATATTTGGTCCGGCAATTGCAGCGCTCACTCTTGGATTTGGCACGGCTATGCCATTTATCATTGCGGGTTTTATTACTCTTATTGCGGTTTTCGTCACCGCATTGTATCTGCCCGAAACCAACAAGCACATGCAAGAGGTGGCACAAGGGAAATTATTCGATTTTTCCAACATGTGGCGCATGCTTTTTAATCCCAATGTTGGAGTGACATTCATTATCTCGCTCGTATTCTTTCTTGCATTTTCTTGCGCGGTACTTTACGGCTTCCAGCCATTTACCATGAATATTCTCAAAATCACCGAGTCTCAAAATGCAATGATATTTACCATGTTTGGCATTGTCGGGCTCATTACGCAAAATCTTATTGTCGGCCGCGTCAATAAAGCTTTTGGTCTTCAATATTCGTTTAGACTGGGAATAATTTTTACCGCTATTTCCTTTTTAATCATGTTTATCTCTCGGTCACTTCCCCTTTTTATCTTTGCATCTATTATTCTTGCCATATTCAATAGTATTGTCCAGACGCTCCTGCCAACTATTCTTTCACAAGAAGCTGATGCAAAGTCACAAGGCACCATAATGGGACTGAATTCTTCATATCAAAGTATCGGAATGATCTTTGGCCCCATACTGGGAGGGGTGGTTGCAACATATATGGTTCCCCTGCCATTTTTAGTTGGGGGCATTTTGGTTGCTCTGTGCTTTTTCCTTTCATTCAAAGTTTCCCCCCATGTAACTGCACAGAAATTTAAATGAAAAAATTTGTAATACCATATTGAAAAAAACTATGACAGGTAAAATAAAATTATTTAACAAAAAGATGAAAAACATT
>CALRFM010000102.1 GCA_943356515.1 Patescibacteria group bacterium | reverse complement strand
GTTGCCTATTTTAACAAAAGAGGTTGAGGAGTATTTGCTATACTATCACAAAACAAGACCCCATATCGGTCTTGGAATGAAGCCGCCGTTAGATCATTGACTGTCTCATATTAAAGGGAAATATTGCGGTTGCTTGACATTTACATTTGAGTGTAGTATTATTATCAAATTCCCATAATTCCCTGTTTTAGGGATTTTTTTTATTTGTATAACTTCTAGAAATATAACCAATGCCATCCAAACTAAAGACTGCAAACGCCCAGAATCACATATTGCTCGGCACAGAAGAAACATACATCAAAGATTTCGATCTTATAGAGGTACAAAAGGGCTCTTGGAAGACCTTTCTTGAGAATGATTTAAAAGAGATCATTTCAGAATTCTTCCCTATAGAAGACTACACAGGCAAAAAACTAACGCTCCATTTTAACGATCTTTCATTTGGTGAACCACGGTATGATTTGGCTCTTTGTAAGAGTAAAAAACTTACCTTTGACCAGCCTATATACCTCAACCTTACTATAGAAAATAAGAAAAATGGAGAAAATAAATCACAAGATGTGTATCTCTTCAATCTGCCTATCATGACCGATAAGGGAACATTCATAATAAACGGTATTGAACGCGCTATAATAAGTCAAATAACCAGATCGCCTGGTATGTACTTTACTGCTGAAATAGATAAAGCAACTGGACTTACTATTTATAATTCAGAAATCCGACCTTATATAGGCTCATGGATAGATGTAAGTATTAATAAATACAACATAATAGAAATAAAGATCAACAAACGCCGAAAAATGCACGCATCTGTCTTCCTTAAACTTTTTGATGGAGAAAGTAACAACGAACTCATGAATCATTTCCGAGATTTAGATCAAGACTTAATTGATAAGTATATTACTCCAACGCTTAAGAAAGATAAAACATCCAACAAAGACGAAGCTGTTTTGGAATTTTATCGAAAGGTAAAGCCAGGAGAACCTCTTGTTTTGGAAAATGCATATAAAACATTAAACACTCTTTTCTTTGATCCTAAACGTTACTCTATGAGTAAAGTAGGAAGATATAAAATTAATAAGAAGCTTGGATTAAAGACTCATAATTCAAAAGAAAATCAACTCCTTCAAAAAGAAGACATGATCGAAGGATTGAAGTATTTGATAAATCTTACTAAAAACAAAGGCTCATTTGACGATATTGATCATTTGGGAAATCGAAGACTTCGAACCGTTGGCGAACTTATAGGAATGTATGGCATTCGAGCTGGGATGATCCGTGTTGAAAAAGAAGTAAAGGAACGAATGAGTTTAATTACCAGTGATATAAATCCTACTCCATCACAAGTGCTCAACAACAAACCTCTTATCGCAACCATAAATATCTTTTATAAGACAAATCAACTTTCAACTATAGTTGATCAGACCAATCCACTTTCAGAGCTAGATAATTTGCGCCGTATTACAGTAGGTGGACCAGGTGGTATCGAAAAGCAACGTGCATCATTCTCTATCCGAGATATTGCATCTTCTCAGTATGGAAGAATCGATCCTATTCGTTCTCCTGAAGGACCAAACATTGGTGTGGTAACGTACATGGCTATGTACGCACGAGTAAATGATTTTGGATTTCTCGAAGCCCCATATAAAAAAGTAACTCACACGACAAAAGGTAGTAAAACTACTTCACAAATAACAGACACTATTGAGTATCTTCAGGCAGACGATGAAGAAGAACACTATATTGCTTCATCAAGCGTAATAAGAGATGCGCAAGGTGTTATTTCTGACGATCAAGCAGTTGCTCGTCACCAAGGTGAAATGATAGAAGTTCCTATTGAAAAAGTAGATTATATAGACATATCGCCTCGATCTGCCATAGGTATCTCTGCAGCTATGATTCCGTTCCTTCAGAATGATGATGCCAGCCGCGCACTTATGGGAAGTCATATGCAATGTCAGGCGGTACCACTCGTCAAACCACAAGCGCCATGGGTAGAAACAGGTATGGAACGTGTTGTTGCATCTGAAATTGGTCGCACTATTTTGGCACCTGAAGATGGAACAGTAGAATATGTTGACGGTAAAAAAGTCACATTCAAAGGAAAATCTGGTAAAACGTTTAACTATAATCTTGGCCGATATATTCGCACAAACAAAGATGTTTCATTCGATCAAAAACCACGAGTAGAACTTAAACAAAAAATAAAAAAGGGTGAATTACTCGTAGATGGCCCTACTACTGAAAACGGAGCTTTGGGCTTGGGACAAAATCTTGTTATCGCCTACACGTCTCTTCAAGGACTCGGATATGAAGATGGATTTGTTATATCTGAAAAACTATTGAAAAATGATACATTCACCTCTATATCAAGTGAAGAATATGTGTCAGATGTAGTAGATACTAAGCTTGGCCCAGAAGAACTTACACGAGATCTTCCCAATGTTCGAGAAGAAATACTGCAAAACTTAGATAAAGATGGTATGGTTTTGACTGGCACTAAAGTAAAAGGTGGAGACATATTGGTAGGTAAAGTAGCTCCAAAGGGAGAGCGTGAACTTACAGCAGAAGAACGACTTCTTCGGGCAATATTTGGAGAAAAAGCAAAAGATGTAAAAGATACCTCACTTAAGATGCCTTACGGCGATCGCGGAGTGGTAACTGGTATTAACATCATAGATTCTAAAAAAGATCCAAACGAACTTGAACCAAGTATTATTAAACGTATGCTTGTGCAAACTTCTCAGCTCCGAAAGATTACTGTTGGAGACAAGCTTGCGGGACGACACGGAAACAAAGGAGTTATTGCTAAAATACTACCGGAATACGATATGCCGTACCTTGCAGATGGAACCCCGGTGGATGTAATCATATCCCCGCTTTCTATTCTTGCACGTATGAACTTGGGCCAGTTATTTGAAACTATTCTTGGATGGATCGCACTTAAAAACAATAATTATATTTCTGTACCCGTATTTGAATCTATAAAAGAAGACTACATATTTAGTGAACTTGCCAAACTTGGACTGCCACCAGATGCCAAAACCACATTATACGATGGAAAAACAGGGAAAGCTTTTGAACGACCAGTGCTCGTTGGTATTGGATACATATTGAAACTGATTCACATGGTGGAAGATAAATTTCATGCCCGTTCAGTTGGACCTTATTCTTTGGTCACACAACAACCACTTGGCGGTAAATCACAAATGGGTGGTCAGCGATTTGGAGAAATGGAAGTGTGGGCACTTGAAGCACATCGAG
>CALRFM010000101.1 GCA_943356515.1 Patescibacteria group bacterium | reverse complement strand
GCAGCTGGGAATATTTGATTATATCAAACCGGTAATAGCGGTGGTAGTAGCAATTCCCCTACTCGGGGAAATTCCCGATGTCTATTTTTACATAGGGAGTGTGCTCATTTTTGTGGGAGTGTATATAAGTAAGCGCCACCCACATTTTCATGCGGTACATAAGAAAATGCATGGGAGGGGGTGATACAATAAACACATATGAAAACAATTCTCATTACAGGTGCAGGCGGATATATCGGCTCCGTTGCCACTTCGCTCCTCCTTTCTAAAGGATACAAAGTTATTGCGCTTGATAATTTTACTACTGGTTATAAAGCGCCGCTTGATTTGCTTAAACAGAACTATCCAGAAATGCTTACTACCTATGAGGTAGATCTGGCCGATGATTTGAACCCTATTTTTGAAAAAGAGAAAACCATCGATGCCGTGCTCCACTTCGCTGCAAAATGTAGTGTGAACGAATCGGTGCATCAGCCCGAACGGTACTTTAGTAATAACACGGGCGCCACGCTCAATTTCCTCAAACACCTTATAACATACAATATTAAAAATCTCGTATTCTCCTCCACATGTGCGGTGTATGGTGAGGCACAATATGTACCTATAGATGAAAAGCACCCCACCGTGCCTGCAAACCCATATGGTGAATCTAAGCTCATGTCCGAGAAGATGATCGATTGGTTGAGTAAAGAATACGGATTTAACTATGTCATCCTTCGCTACTTCAATGTATGTGGCGCTACTGACGATGGAACTATCGGCGACAGTAAGCATCCTTCTCCTCATCTGATGCAAAATGCGGTGCGCGGCGCACTGGGCATAGAACCATTCAATCTTACCTGTGGGAAGTTTGATACCGCAGATGGCACACCCATACGTGACTATGTAAACGTAGTTGACTTAAACGAAGCTCATCTGTTGGCTCTTGAATATCTGATAAACGGCGGCGCAAGTGAAACCATAAACTTGGGCACGGGTGATGGCAATAGCGTGATGGAAATTGTCAGAAAAGTAGAAGAAATCACCGGGAAACATATCGAAATTGGCAAAGGCGAGTCTCGTGCTGGTGAATATGCCAAGATGGTCGCTTCAACAGAAAAAGCTCAAACTATTCTCAAATGGAAGCCAACTCATATCCTTCAAGATAGTGTAAAGTCTTTGGTAGACTGGTACACCAAACACCCTAATGGGTGGGAGTAAGATTTGGTATACTATTTCAGAAATGAAACATCCTACTCTTGTCATCCATGGCGGCGCTATATTTGCTCCTTCAGATTACGAAGCATCACGATATGCTGAATATAAATCGTTTCTTCAAAAAGCACTTGATACTGGGTACACTATTCTCAACAAAGGAGGACCCGCACTTGATGCGGTAGAACAGGCAATTTGGATTTTGGAAGAATGTGGTATGTTTGATGCGGGCCGAGGCGCTGTATACACATACGATGGTAAGCAAGAACTTGATGCGTCTATCATGGATGGCAGCAATCTGAAAGCTGGTGCAGTAGCTGGAGTCCGCACCATAAAACGACCTATATCTGCAGCAAGGAGTGTTATGGAGCATACATGGCATGTACTTCTTATGGGTCAAGGGGCAGAGGCCTTTGCCAAAGAGCAAGCTTTGGAAATAGTAGATCCATCTTATTTTCACAATTCACGTGAATGGGGACGGTATGTCAAACTAAAAGCCGAAGCTGATCAAAAAAAGCAAAAAAAAGAATCTCGTAACCATAGTACGGTAGGGGCAGTGGCACTTGATAATCATGGGAATTTGGCTGCAGGAACTTCAACGGGTGGGCTTGATTTAAAGCTCTACGGAAGGGTGGGTGACGCACCTATTATAGGAGCTGGTACCTATGCAAATAACCAAACATGTGCTCTGTCTATGACTGGTGAAGGCGAATACTTTATACGAACGTCTGCAGCTTACCAGGTACATGCTCGTATGACATTTGCTGGGCAATCTTTGGCAGAAGCATCACAAAACGTACTTGATGAAATCAAGCAAATGGGAGGTATTGGAGGAATGATTGGCATAACATCCGATGGTACTGTAGCTATGCCATATACCAGCATAGATATGTTTTGTGGGTATAAAAATTCAGATAGTGAAGAAGTGAGGTTGTTCCCTAAGCCCTCTGATAGTTCGCAATAAATGCAAGGGTTTTTGCTTGTATATCATCCAAATTATCTTCAGAATCTGCATTTGAAGAAGCAAATACCAAATATCCATAACTTTGTGTTTTTCCCGTTTCTTCATTATATTCATCTGGTGATCTGGTAAGGAATACTACTCGTGAAGTTGGATCACAAAACTGATTTAATTGCTGTATAAAATCTTCATTTCTTATAAAATCCATGGGTATATCCACTTTGTATTTGGTTTGTATCCTTCGAATCGATTGACCATCTATATTACCCTGCTCTATCATTCTTCCCAACGGGTGTGAAAATGCTTTTCGAGCATTGAGTTCGCGCAAAACCGTTTTATAACCCCCGTTTTTTGCATCACGTATAATCATAGAATCGATATTTACTACACCTCGCACTCCTGCACGTTGCAATTCTGTGATTAATTTTTCGTGAACCTTCATAAAATCTGGATCATACGCACTCAGTTTTTCTTCTATTTCTTCATGCCATACGTTTCCTGCATACCCACCATTTACTAATCGCTGTCGAGTAACTCCAATAATCACATTCTTATCAGGTTCATCTCCTATGTAAACGCGCATGCAAGGTGAGGTTTCTACGTCTAATTTTTCTTGAAGGGTATAGTTTTCTCCATAATGGAAATTCTGAGCTAGTTTTTCTGATAATTCCTTACCTTTAGCGAAGAATACTCCCTCTCCTGAAGTGTCTCCTTCTGTTGAGAGTACAAATTCTTTTGCAGTAGTACTAATTCTATTTGCCGCTTCAAATATACCTCTTGTTCTCCCCATATATCTTCCAATTACTGTATCTGGTATAGGAATTCCATGCTCATTACAAAACAGGGCAAATCCGCTTTTAGTATAAAGTGCTATATTGATATCTACCAATTTAGCAGGATGTTCTGAAAAGGGTTCTAGAACTCGAGGGCTCGGCATATAAGGACTTATTGCTGTTGGATTATTTTCAATAAGCCATTGGGCAATTGAATTTGTATATTCAACATTTTGGGCAACTGCAACTCCAATGGTTGCAAGACTTGCACGAATTTTAGGAACAAGTTCTTTATTAAATCCAGCACTATCTGCAAGTACCAGCTTGTCGTTGGGGCCTGTATTTGCTAGAAAGAGTGAGCCATAAGCTACGTCGTCGTATTGGACAATGGGCCAGCCATGGTATAGGTCTTTGGTGTGAATCGGCATAGCCATGTTCATATCACCCGTGTTTCCTATGTATGTTGGAGTTCCACTTCCTATCTTTTCGG
>CALRFM010000100.1 GCA_943356515.1 Patescibacteria group bacterium | reverse complement strand
CGGTGCCGACTGTCACCCCTACACCCACCACAGGACAGATATCTTACCGTAATGTATATATAAGTGAGGTTATGGTGGCGCCCAATTCTGGAGAATATGAATGGGTAGAATTGTATAATGGCAATGATTTTGATGTAACGCTTACCAATTGGTATTTAGATGATGGAGCAGGCGGCGGATCCAGCCCACGATCATTCAGCCTTTCCTTACTTAAAAAAGGGTATGGAGTAGTAGATTTTTCTAGTGGTATTTTTAATAACAGTGGTGATTTGGTACGATTACTTGATACTGTGTCTGCGCTCAAGCATGAATTTTCATACCCATCTTCAGAAAAAGGCTACACCTGGGGAACAAAAGATACTATGTTCAATTCTTTTTGCATTCAATCACCTTCTAAAGGAATAGCTAATTCTGGATGCGTCACCGTATCTGATGATTCGCCAAGGCCTACTCTGGCGGCGGCAGTTGTTTCGCCGCCGCCCGTTTCACCAAATACCAAAACTAGGAATACCTCTTCGAGCTCACCCAGTTCCCCATCGCACAACTATTATCGAATTGTGGTAACGCCGGGGACAGTACCCACGCATACATCTGCTCAAGTTCTCGGCGCCCAATCAGCCAATGTTTCTAAACAATCGACCAGTGATAACAGTCAACTACCCTTTCTCGCAGGAACCTATTCACTCTTGTCTGGTATTTCGTTGGGTTTGAAGGTATATTTTAAACAAGGATAGATTTTATACCTCTATGAAAAAATTCTTATATTACTGGCTCCCTCCTATTGTGTGGATGGGTTTTATATTTCTCTTATCGTCACGGCACCGTATTGGAGTGTCTGAAGTGTATATGTATAATTTCATTATCTTCAAATCACTCCATATGATTGAATATGCAGCGTTATTTTTTATGTTATTTCGAGCAATCAACAAAACGTTCACCAACGTTTCAAAAAAAAATGCGCTGATTATAGCGGTAGTACTTGCAATACTCTATGGTATTGGCGATGAGGTACATCAAACATTTGTACCTACCAGAGAAGGAACTCTGCGTGATGTAGGGATTGATAGTATTGGTATTCTCCTCTGTTTTCAGTATACTAAACATAATCTTAGTAGATTAAAACCATTCTTATGAAACATGTCGTAGACGCTATACATCATTTTTTTATACCCCGCCACAGTAACAACTTTAAAGCCAAGCTTCTGCATCATGACGCACTGACTGGTTATTTGATATTTGCATTAGCACTTACTATCAGTATTAGCACTGTTCAACGGGATAATGGATCAATTTTAGGGTACGCAACAGATATATCGCCTACAAAATTATTTGAACTTACCAATAGGGAACGCGAAAGTGCACACCTTTCAACTCTTGCCTACAATAACGATTTGGCCGAAGCTGCGAGGGAAAAAGCTCTTAATATGTTTAAAAATAACTACTGGGCACATTATGGACCAAACGAAGAAACTCCTTGGCAGTTTGTGCTTGAAGCAGGATACCAGTATGAATATGCCGGAGAAAATTTGGCAAAAAACTTTCTATTTAGTGATGGCGTGATGCGAGCTTGGATGGATTCCGAAACACATAGGGAAAATATACTGCGCGATGAATATACCGAAGTTGGATTTGCTGTTGTAAATGGGTTACTTGAAGGTGAAGAAACAACGTTGGTAGTTCAGATGTTTGGCGCCCCATTGTATCCTTCAGAACAAATTCAAGCACAAGCTCGGGAACCCGCTGTCCAAGCAGTTCAAGAACCTCCAAAACCACTCTTCTACCCTATCTACCTGAAAGGTAGTGCATTATTTATTGCACTTCTTATTGTTACTCTTATTCTTGACTTTTATTTTGCAGCAAAGCTTGGACTCATTCATATTAAAGGAAAACAGTTGGTTCATATATTATTCCTCGGATTCATTATCGTGGGAGCCTATATTATTATAAATGGCGCTATACTATAACCATGGATTTACTCAAACATACCTACGCTGAAATTTCTAAACATATGTTTGACTACTTGCTCTTTATAACGGTTGGTATATTTGTACTCCTATCACTCAATATTTTCCGGGGCGAGCGGCTTGTTGAATTCATTATTATATTAGCATTTGTATCTTTTTATATCATTTGGGGAATCTACCACCATATTATTGAAAACTCGCTCCACTTTAAAGTTGTGCTAGAATATGTTCTCATAGGATTTACGATATTATTTTTAATTAAAATTCTCGTACTTCCATAAGTTTTATATATATGAAAGGAATCGTTTTAGCAGGCGGCAAAGCAACTCGTTTGCGACCACTCACCAAAATCACATCCAAACAGTTACTCCCTGTGTATGACAAACCCATGGTCTACTATCCCTTAGAAACTCTTACCAAGGCAGGGATTACCGACATTCTTATTATTATTGCACCAGATTACGCAGGACAATTTCTAAATCTCCTCGGTACTGGTGAAGATTTTGGAGCAAAATTCACCTATGAAATTCAAGAAGAGCCGCGCGGTCTGGCTGATGCATTTATTATGGGTGAACGATTTATAGGAGACGACAATGTAACCATGATACTGGGAGATAATTTATTTGACTACGACTTTACCGAAGAAATTCAACAGTTTGAAAAAGGTGGTCTCATTTTTGCTAAAAAAGTACCAGATCCCGGCAGGTATGCTGTCGTTGAATTTGACGATATAAATACCGTATTATCTATAGTAGAAAAGCCCGAGAACCCAAAAAGTGATTATGCCGTTCCTGGTATATATATTTTTGACAACAGAGCTTCTGAGTTTGCCAAAAACGTAAAACCATCAAAGCGAGGCGAATTAGAGATTCCAGATGTGTATAATCAATACTTAGAACGTGGTGAACTGAAAGTTAAAACAATTGATTGTGCATGGGAAGATGCAGGAACATTTGACAGTTTATTGCGAGCCGGTAATTATTGGGCTCAAAAAAAGACAAATAATTCTTAATCTCTATGGATACTATTCAAATATTACTCTTGATCGTACTTATCATTTCCACGATTTTTCTGACAGTGGTGGGGATTCAAATCATATTAGTACTCCATCAAATTCGCAAAACAATGGCAATTGCACATAAAGCAGTAGAAGGATTAGATGCAATTGGCACAGGACTCAAACATGGGTTGGGTGAAGCAACGGGATTTATCAATGGATTTAAAACAATACTTCGCGTTATAGACGTATATAAATCATCGAAAAATGGAAAGTAATAACAAAGATTCTCATCCTTTTTGGTCTGGGTATGCGCTTGGACTCATATCGGGAGGTGTCATAATTGCAGCTTTCACCACCAAACGTGGACGCGCAACACTTCAAAAACTGCTCGACCATTCGGGTGATTTGGAGCATAACATAGAGGATCTTCTTACTTTTATACAATCAGATTCAAAGCCGAAAAAAAAGAAATAGTAAAGTTGCTGTCAGACAAGATTAGAAATGTCCGCTTTTAGTTTCCTCTCTTCAAATGCTCGTCGTCCAGCTTGTCTCCATGGATGGTTGTATGGTGGGACATAATTTAGAGAGTGATTTGTCAAAATCGTTGGGTTTTTCCTCACCTTCTCTAGTCT
>CALRFM010000099.1 GCA_943356515.1 Patescibacteria group bacterium | reverse complement strand
TAAAAGCAGACCTGCCTGCCGGCAGGCAGGTGATGTTTGAGAAATTGTTACCCTATGCGATAGCTTTTGGAGTAGAAAAGATATGGGCAGAGCGGTTTAAAGACCTTACGTTAAAAAGCACCGATTGGTATCAAACTCATTCAACAGATGCTCTCACTGCGGGTCTATTAACCAACAACCTTGCGTCATCATTTGCTCCGGCATTTAAATCTGCAACAACACCGGCAACATCAAGCTCAGGCTTTTCTTCTGGCATGAGCGGCGGATCATCTGGTGGGGGCGGAGGCGGCGGTGGGGGAGGGAGTTGGTAAGGAATATGATAAAATAGAGCTTGGCATTTGTAGTCCTCGTAGCTTAATTGGACAGAGCATCAGATTGCGGATCTGAAGGTTGGTGGTTCGAGTCCACTCGGGGACACCAGGGCCCGTAGTTTAACGGCAGAATAGAGGTCTCCAAAACCTTTGATGGAGGTTCGATTCCTCCCGGGCCTGCCAAAAAGCAGAATAGAGGTCTCCAATCCCGCCGTGGCGGGACGATTCCTCCCGGGCCTGCTTATAGCTTACAATCAATTACTTGATATAATTCAATCATGACCAACCCAGAACTGCCGCATATTATTTGTCACATGATGAGCACTATTGATGGAAAAATATCAGGTGGTGATGGTGTAGACATCATGAGTGATGAGTTTTTTGGTCTATATACGGAAACTGAAGACATGCTCCCACCCCATACTGCTTGGATGTGTGGTCGAGTAACAATGCAAATGTTTGCAAGTAGCCAAACCTTACCCTTACCAGTTTTATCACGTCAAATTGAGGTAACCGACCATATCGCCCAACATGAAGAGAAATTGTACATGTTTGGCATTGATACGAAAGGAAAACTTCGCTGGGATAAAAACTCAATAAAACTTTCGAACGTTAACAATCCACTACATTTGGTTATTGTTGTTACGAAATCTACACCAAAGGAATATCTTCAATATTTACAAGACAAAAATATCTCTTATTTAGTCGCAGGTGATGAAAGTATTGATTTTCCAAGACTTTTTTCTTCAATAAAAGAAAAAATGGAAGTAGAAACACTTCTACTTGAAGGCGGTGGACTTCTAAATGGATCAGTTATGGCTGCTGATATGGTAGATGAAATAAGCCTTCTCATGACTCCAAAAGTAGCAAATAGAGGTATCGCACAATCTTTATTTGAACGAAAAATTGAAGAGCCACTAGATGTCACTAATTACGAACTTATAGATGTAAAGAAAATGGCAAAAGGGTGCGTATGGCTTCAGTATATGAAAGCTCTTCAATAAACTATAATCAATTTCATATCCAATATTCGAAGTTCGGCCACTAATGCCTGCATACTCTTGAATTTCTTTTAGGGTTTAATTCTCCGCTGCTTGCGTCGAGTCTGTCATCCAGAGGCAAGGCCGAAGCATCCAGTACTAAAAACTCCTGGATTCTTCCCCCGAGTACTCGGGGTCTGAATGACAATGAGATACCTCGACCCTTGGGTTGAGGAGTGTCATTTATACAAACTACCCACCTCGGGAGTGGGAAATCCAATCAGACTTTCAAAATACTCGGGCTATTTTGCTACTTGACTTTCAAAATACTCGGGTTATATAATAAATCATGCGAATAAAGCGTAAAATCTACACAAAAATATTGGATCACCTGAGTCATCAGGAAATTACCCTCATTGTAGGCTCACGTCAAGCTGGGAAGACAACAATTATCAGACAGTTGCAGACACAGCTAGAAGAACAGGGAAAAAAAACACTCTTTTTCAATTTAGACATCGAATCTGACTTCTCAATATTGGAAACACAGGAGAAATTATTATTTGCTATTAAAAATCAAGTTGGAGAAAGCAAGGCATACATCTTTATCGACGAATTTCAACGAAAAGTAAACGGGGGGAAGTTTCTTAAAGGGCTCTATGACATGGGTTTGCCTTACAAGTTTATAATCACTGGCTCAGGCAGTATTGAATTAAAAGAACAAGTCCATGAATCTCTGGCAGGGAGAAAAAGAATTTTTGAAGTTGGAACCTTAACTTTTGAAGAATATCTCGATTACCAAACCAATTATGAATTTGAAAATAAACAAGAGGTCTTTGCCAAGATCTATCCAGAACGAGCCTACCTTTATCTTTTAAACTATATGACTTTTGGTGGATATCCTCAACTGACATTAGTGAATGGAATAGAAGAAAAACGACAATTACTGCAAGAAATATACAATTCATATTTGGTTAAAGACATCGCTGCCTTATTGAAGATCGAAAAAACAAACGCTTTTCAGAAATTGATTGAAAATCTCAGTATTCTTGACGGTAAACTACTCAATATCAGTCAGTTATCCAACAGAGTTGGAATTGCCAGTCAAACACTCGAAAAATATCTTTGGTATTTAGAAAAAACGTATATTATTTCTATCATAAGGCCATTTTCTGGCAATCCCTTAAAAGAGATCAATAAATCCTATACCTGTTATTTTAATGACATGGGACTTAAAAATTTCATTTCAGCCAATTTTAATGAACCATCAAAAAGAGTTGATTTGGGCTTTGATTTTCAAAACTATGCTTTCCTTGAACTAAAAAATACGCTGAGAGATAAAGAGCCTGTTTCGATCAATTTTTGGCGAACAAAAGACGATGCTGAAGTTGATTTTGTGATAAAAAAAGGCAAAAAAATAATTGGAGTTGAGTGTAAATTCTCAGATTTTGTCGCGCCGAAGTATACAAGGTCACTACGAAGTTTTGTTAATAAGTATAAGCCTGAATCAATTTTTATAATTAATAAGTCCTTAAAAAATGAGTCATCGATAGATAATACGAAGGCTAGTTTCTTGCCATATTATGAGATTGGCAAAATAGCTGAGAGTATATAAAGCGAAATAATATGCGAACCTACCACCATACTATTCATAGTCTTCAAAAGTATTCTGTAAATCATGCGTTTATGTACAGAGCCTTTATTATGATATTTTTTTGGTCAATTTTTGATGGTATTTTGACATATATTTTACCTCTGGTGATTTCTGAACATGGATTTTCAAAAGCTCAGATGGGGATAGTTTTGGGGAGTTCATCTTTTGCTGGTGCTGTTTTTGATATTCTTGCGAGTAAATATCTGAAAATTCCTCACTACCGGGGATTATATGCAAGCATGTTTTTATTATCATTTTCATTGTTGGGAATATTGTATTTTGGGTCATCGCTCTGGATTTTTTTGATCGCAATGGCTCTATGGGGAATCTACTGGGATATTTTTCATTTTGCAAACTTTGACTTTATTAGTCGTACTGTTCCAGAAGATGAGCATACACAGGCATTTGGGATTGCGGGAATGTTTCAATCTCTAGGCTTTCTCATTGCGCCAATAATTGCAGGATTGGTCATCAGCACAACAGTTGGTTCGGATATCTTCGTAGTTTCCGGTATCATGCTCTTACTGAGCTTTATTGTTTTTATTGGACTGTATATGCAATCTTTGGGGAGAAAAGAGACTCCCGTGATGGTGGTTCATAAAAGTACCAATTGGGCATATGAATTGCATATATGGAGGATTATTGGGAAACAGCTTTCACCTCTATTGGTGCTGACTTTTTTAATTTATATCACCGATGCCTTTTTTTGGACTATTGGACCGCTTATTGCTGAAAGTGGACAGTTTGGAACGTATGGTGGGTTACTGCTTGTTTCATATAGTTTTCCGCTTCTTATTGTCGGTTGGTTTGTGGGGAAGATTTCAAAACGGTTTGGAAAGAAAAAAAC
>CALRFM010000098.1 GCA_943356515.1 Patescibacteria group bacterium | reverse complement strand
AGTCCTTATTAGTGCGCAAACAAGTAGTACCAATACGACATTAATAGAAGTAGTTACCACATCTGCGGTTATTGCAAGTGCACTGGGCACTGATAATGCACTCGCATCAGACTTGATGATTAGAGTAGATGAGCTGGGATTTAAGATTCCTACACTTGGAGATGTTCTTACCTTTGCTATTCGTGCCTTTTTTGCTATTGCAGGACTCACTTCAATGTTTTATTTACTTTTGGGTGCGTTTGCTTGGATAACCAGCGGAGGAGACAAGGATTCAGTAGCAACAGCACGAGGTAAAATTCAGGCGGCAATTGTAGGTATGATTCTGATGGTAGTAGTACTTGGTATCGTGTGGACGATGGAGCAGGTCATATTCAAACGAGCTATTTGTTTTGGGATATCTTGCCCAGTAACACTTCCTTCATTGATACAGGAGTTATGATTTAGCTTTTTTAAGCTCCTCTATAATTCCTTTTTCAGAAATTACTTTAAACTCATCTGCCACTTTTTCAAGCTCTTCATCTTCACGTTCCTCAATATTTACCATGCTATTTCGAGCTTTACTTATAACCCGTATGAGTTCATCTAATTTGAGTTGAGTGGCTTTTGCATCTCTATTCTGGGTGTTTTGTATAAGAAATACCATAAGAAAAGTAATGATCGTAGTAGTTGTATTTATAGCAAGTTGCCAGGTATCTGAGTAATGAAATGTTGGCCCAGAAGCAAGCCAAATGATAATAAGAAGTAAGGCAGTAATAAAGGCTTTTGGTGTGCCAACTAAGCGAGAAATATATTTTGATATTGACCGGAACAAATCTTGAGTCATACTGTAATACTATAGCATATTTTATAATCGCCTATTCGTGTTCGTTTAATCGAATAGGCAAGAGCTCCAGATCCTAACTTAGTCCCTATTTGGTTTGCTATAGAACGTACGTAAGTGCCGCTTGAACATTGTATCGTGCACGTTAGTTTAATGAAGGAATCGTTTCCTCGTTTTTGGAATACTTCATTCCACCTCTTAAGAATCACATCTTGTCGAAATTCTCCATCAACTCCGTTAATTCGCGCTACGATATCATCTTTAATATCATTTAACGTTACTTGTTCAATGGTATCCAACTCAAGGTTACTCACTATAATTTCCTTACTTGGAATCTCAACTCCATCGATTTTTCCGGCGCGCGCCCAGTAATACAATGGTTTACCCTGGACGCGCGCAGCAGAGTAGGGAGGATAGGGCTGGACCCACGTTCCAATAAATGTTTTAAGAGCATCAGAAATTGTTAATTTTAAATTGTTAATTTTAAATTCACAATCTCTCATATCGGTTATCAATCCGAGAATGTCATAACTATCTGTCTCCATTCCCAGCAATACTTCAAATACATATTCTTTATCAAGTCGTTCATATTCTTTTCGCTTCTTATTTTCATCTCCAACTAACAATAACAGAAGGCCTTCAGCCATCGGATCCAATCTTCCTGCATAACCAATAATCTCATCTTTATATTCTGGCTTCATCAGTTTTAGGCTATCAATAGCTTGCAGAGGTGTGACGGAGATGGGTTTGTTCACAAGTATCATGCGCCAATGTTACAATAGAATCATGCATTACACCAAACGGGATTTAGAAAAACATATACGAGAAGAACATACAGCTTCCCCCTTTGCGCAGTATTTGAAAGAAATAGTATATGGTGGGAATGATGGTATTGTAACTACGTTTGCGGTGGTGGCTGGCTTTGCTGGCGCCAGTGCTGGAGTGCAACTGGGGAGCTTGGGCTATATTACTGTCATTTTATTTGGTCTTGCCAATCTTTTTGCCGATGGAACAAGTATGGGGTTGGGAAATTTATTAGCAGCCCGATCTGAGCAAGATAGATACAAAAAAGAAGAAGCAAAAGAGCGCCATGAAATACAAAATAATACAGAAATGGAAAAGGCTGAAAGTATAGTGCTTCTTAAAGAAAAAGGATTTACTCAGGATCAAGCAAATACTCTGGTTGCAATCTATTCTCAAAATGAAGATTATTGGGCCGATTTTATGATGCGCTACGAGCTGGGAATATCAAATCCATTTGGAGAAAATCCCGTATATACCGCATTAGCTACTTTTATTGCATTTCTCTTTTTTGGGTCTATTCCTCTCATTCCATACCTCATTGATCCATCAAGCACTCAAGCCTTTACACACGCAGTAGGTGCAACTATTGGAGCACTCTTATTGTTGGGATTATTGCGATGGAAAGTAACGGGTGAATCTATGATACGATCTATAGGAGAAACGATATTGATAGGTGGAATTTCTGCCAGCGTAGCCTACATAGTAGGAATCTTTTTTCGAGTATAATACGAAGATTTATTAAAATCCTTGAGATTTGAGAGCTGCAACTAGGATCCATACGATCATAATCACACCAGCAATTGCTGACATCTCCGTGATATGTCTGTTGAGGCGTTTTTTTTGTGCTTTTGTTAATGACATAATTCATATTACATAGTTACTAAACAATTTGTCAACAGGGTTTTGTACAATATGACATGCAAATAGGTATTATAGGAGCGGGGTTTACTGGATTAACAGCAGCACGCACTCTTCAAAAACAAGGTCATAAAGTAACGATTTTTGAGCAAGAATCTATTCCAGGAGGGCTCGCCATGGGGTTTCAACAGCCAAAATGGAATTGGTCACTAGAAAAACACTATCATCATATTTTTACTTCAGATTCAGCAATACAAACTCTTTCCAAAGAGATTGATGTGTCATTCAAGTTCATGCGCCCAAATACATCGTCACTTATCGACAATAAAATCATCCAACTCGATTCACCCCTCAAGCTCCTTCAGTTTCATGCACTATCTCTTATTGACCGAGTACGAATGGGAGCGGTACTTGCATATATCAAGTACATTGCATCGTGGCAACGTTTAGAGCAATACTCCGCGCATAATTGGTTACAAAAGGCTGTGGGGAGGGTACCGTACGGTACCCTGTGGGAGCCACTTTTAAAAGCAAAATTCGGATCATATTACAAAGATATTTCTTTGGCGTGGTTTTGGGCACGTATAAAAGCCCGCACTACCAAACTGGGTTACCCAGAAGGAGGATTTCAAAACTTGGCACAAAAACTTGCAGATTCGTGTAAAGCTGAAGGAGTAATGATTCATTACAGTACAGCAGTGAGTGCTATTTCGCAAAAAGATTCATCTATTCAAATCACTCATGGAACAAAAAAAGAACTATTTGATCGTGTTATTGTTACAGTTCCCAATGGATTATTTGCTCGTATAACTCCATCACTTCCCCAAGAATATATCAAAAAATTAACATCCTTCAAAGGAATTGGAGCGGTGAATATGATGCTTGAACTTGATACTCCCTTTCTCCCAGATGATGTGTATTGGCTCAATATTTGTGATGAGTCATACCCATTTTTGGCACTGGTAGAACACACTAACTTCATTCCAAAAAAACACTATAATGGAGCTCATATCTTGTATGTGGGAAACTATCTTGCACATGACCACAAATACTTTTCCATGAAAAAAGAAGACCTTTTGAAAGAGTATCATCCGTTTTTAGAAAAACTTCATCCGGGTTATAGTAAACATGTTATAAAAACTCATATATTTCATGCACCATTTGCACAACCTATCGTAACGCAGAATTTTTCCCAAAAGATACTTCCTTTTGAAACGCCTATAAAGGGTGTTTATTTGGCAAACATGCAACAAGTGTACCCGTGGGACAGAGGAACAAATTTTGCCGTGAAATTGGGGCAACAAGTTGGT
>CALRFM010000097.1 GCA_943356515.1 Patescibacteria group bacterium | reverse complement strand
GTTTTCCTCCGTAGAGGTAAGGTTGCTTTTGTTTGTCATGCAGATGATAATGGACTAATGAATAGTTCCCATTATTCACGGCGTTTCTCTAAACAGGGGATGACATTTCTATCTTGGTAGGGGATGACATTTCTATATTGGTGTGAGAACTCATTGCATTTACTTGCAAACGAGGTATCTCTATATTAAGATAGAAATATATGATTTCCTTTTTTCTCATTTGGCAGTTACTTCTATTCATCCTTATCGGTAACTTTGTTGTGATTCTCGTTTCCGAGAAATATACGCGATGGATGATAACTTTTAACAACAACGTAAAAGGCGTTCAAACAAAAATTACAAAACAAACCATTGTTGCATATCGTATAATCTCTGTAATAGGAATTATAATGGGCATCTTCATGCTGTCCTTTTTCTCCAGACATTTTTAATGTTTTAGTACAACTTCTCTTCCAATTCATACCATAAGCTCATAGATATTTTTTTAGTTTTTGATACATCGCAAGTAAATTTGCAAGAAAAGAGTTCCAAGTGAGGGACAGAGAGCTCGCCAGCTGGCGGATTCCTCTGAATGACAGATACCTCGACCTGCCGGCTGGTAGGTGCTCTGGGTCGGGGAGTATCATTATCGCTCATAGATGCTATTATTGCTGCGACGGCTATTGAGCTCAATCTTCCCGTTGCTACGCTCAATGTAAAAGATTTTGAAAGGGTGGAGGAGCTGAAGATATATAGTTGGACAAAATAGACCGTTGGCATTGACTTACCCAAAAGGATAGGTAGAATGAAAGATATATATGTACAAAAAAATACTGGTTTTATTTTCTTTAATACTATTCATTGCTACCCCTGTTTCAGCCTTAAGTATTATGCCTCCCGATGAGATTGTAAATCCCTCCGCCTTATTTGGTCAAGATCACGCATACACGGTTACATTTCGAGGCAATGGCGAGGCCATAGTGAACCTGAGAGTGGCATTTACCAATGTGGGTGAAACTGACCAAACCACTTTGACCTATCGGGTACCTCAAATTGAGCCACAAGATGCAGTGGCTTACCAAGTGATTCGAGAACCACAATGTATACGATATGGATCAAAAGAAGATGAGTGTAATGAATATCAAGAACCCAATTATTACGACACGTATTGGTATGGTGGCACAACCTACCAAAAAGCCGAGGTGCAATATGAGACAGATACGGTGACCGTCACCCTTCCCGAAGGAGTTGCACCCAATAAAACCGCAAGTATCTTGCTCTATTTCCGAGCTAACGGATACACCAAAAAAGGTTCATTTGGGTCTTATGATTACTTGTTTGAAAGCCTCAAGTCTGAAGAATCCATACGAAATCTGCAAGTCGGCATTACTACCGATAGTCAGCTGAAGCTCAAAAATCCAGATTCAGATGTGAATTATCGCTTCGAAGGAGATTTTGCACCAGCACAAGGCATGATGGCAGAAAGTAAAATGATGGTGAGTAATTCATCTGCGCTGGATAATTATTATCAACAAATTGGGCAGGGAAGTGTAGTCAAATACGCAACGTACTTGCAACCGCTTGACTCATTCACAGTTGAAGGATCATACGCAGACGCCACGTGGAAACTCTATGCGAAAGCCATAATGATCGGCGCTATTATTTGTATCGCTATTATAGCCGCATTACTCTTTGGAATTTTAAAACTCATCAAACATATCCGTGGCCCGATACTCTTTATGGTCATGGCAAGCTTTGTAGCATCCATACTCGCAGCAGGATACACCATAGGAATTTATATGCTCAGCTCATTGGTAAGTAACTGGTACTATTCAGAAATGAATATGCCTCTCATGCTCTTGGTAGTGATTGTGTCATTTGGCGTATATCCGCTCATGTTATTTGGTCCGGCGTTTATAATCGGACGCTTGCGCGGTATGGGATGGGGAGTGGGGACATTTGCTCTCACATTGATGTGGCTGATACTATATATAGTTATTCTCGTTGGGTTTATGGTTATGACCAATTCAAGTAATAAAATATATGGTGGCCCAGAAATTATACCCATGATGCAGACAGAGAAGTAGATTTTCTGATATCCTTACTTCTATGGAGATATTTACAGAACTTTCGGTTATCATTGTTGTCGCATTATTAGTATCTCTTGTGATGCGCATTCTTCGTCAACCCATGATTGTCGGATATATATTCACCGGAGTTATTGTCGGTCCGTATGTTCTGAATATTGTTCATAATACTGAAATCATTGAGGTATTTTCAAAACTCGGTATTACCATACTCCTCTTTATTGTTGGGTTAAGTTTAAGTCCAAAAGTGATTCGAGAACTGGGAAAAGTATCGTTTTTGACTGGTATTGGCCAGATTGTTATCACGACAGTCGTTGGATTTATACTTGCAAAATTTCTTGGGCTTGAACGAGTATCTGCGTTATATGTGGCCATCGTCCTCACCTTTAGTAGTACCATCATTATATTGAAGTTATTGTCAGACAAAGGAGACTTGAATAAATTATACGGGAAAATTGCTATCGGATTTTTACTGGTACAAGATGTTGTAGCAACGATCATACTTCTTCTTACTAATGCAGCAGCAAATGGGAGTGGTAACATATATTTTCTCGCTGTTATGACGGTAATGAAAGGAGTTCTTTTGATCGGCATTCTTATTGCAGTAAGTAGTTATGTTTTGCCAAAAATTAGTAAATTCGTGGCAGCTTCTCAAGAAATGTTGTTTTTGTTTTCTATAACCTGGGGCCTAGGAATAGCATCGCTCTTTCAATATCTTGGGTTTTCTGTAGAAATCGGAGCGCTTGTTGCTGGCGTAAGCATGTCTATGACCCCGTACGCTTTAGAGGCGTCAGCGCGGTTACGACCGCTTCGTGACTTTTTTATTTTACTCTTTTTCATTCTCCTTGGTTCTCAAGTGAATTTTGAAAGTATTCAAACTATTATCATTCCGACCATAATCTTGTCTTTATTTGTCCTCATTGGAAATCCCATCATTATGATCGTTGTTATGAATATCCTTGGATTTAGTAGGCGCACAAGCTTTCAAACAGGTATGACGGTTGCTCAGATAAGTGAATTTTCTCTTATTTTGGCAACGGTTGGATTTCGTATAGGACATATTTCACAAGAAATATTATCTCTCATTACCCTGGTAGGACTGGTCACCATTGCAGGTTCGACCTATCTTATATTGTATGCAGATGATCTATATCCATGGTTTGATAAGTATCTTGGATTCCTTGAGATTAGGAAAAATACTAAAGAGAGGAATAAGAATGCATTTTATAATTCAGTGCTCTTTGGATATCAGCGTGTTGGTGCAGATTTTATAAAAGCATTTGACCGACTTGATTTAGATTATATTGTTGTTGATTTTGATCCTGAATCTATAAAGTTGTTGGAAGAAAATGAAGTGCCATGCAAGTTTGGAGATGCAAATGATCAAGAATTTCTGAATCAACTTGAACTCAAGAGTTTACGATATGTTGTATCTACTATACCTGAGATTAAAACCAACCTTATGCTAATTCGTACCATTCGAGCAGTAAACAAGCGTGCTATATTAATTGCTATTTCTCACGATCGTGAACAGGCTTTAGAACTCTACGCAGAAGGCGCAAGTTATGTCATCATGCCACACTACTTGGGAGCTCAATACGCAATACGACTTATCGGTCGTGCTGGTATGGATCGGCGTGAGTATGAAATGCACCGTGAGCGACACCTTGCACATTTAGAGAAGCGAGAAGGTGTCAGTCCAAAATAGAAATGTCATCCCATCAAAGTAGGTCAAACTACTTCTTTTGAGCGTAATGTTCTCCATGGATGATTAAGTGGAGGTTTCCAGTTGAGTTTATGAGTGGTTAAAACAACCGGTAGAAGTT
>CALRFM010000096.1 GCA_943356515.1 Patescibacteria group bacterium | reverse complement strand
TCGATACGGTGAAGTTCATCTACATCTATAAACTTATCAAGCAAGTTTTTTAGATCTTTCATTCTGCGTTCAGAAGTATTGTATTGCTCTAAGGTGTCGCTATCAAAACGTTTGCGTAGTACAAATGACTCAAGTTTGCGGTATCTGTTGCGATATATTAAGGCTTCTTCATATTCTTGCACTTCTTTATGCTTGTCAATTTGCTGTAATAATATGTTAAAAACAATATCTGATTTTCCATCGAGAACATTTTTTACATTTCGAATAGTTGTTTTGTAAAGTTTCGTAAGATGTGTTTTTTCAGTGCCATCTTCCAGCCGCTCTATTGTATTGGGACAAGGGTCACATAGACCAATCTTCGAATAAAAGCAGCGTTGCTTGGATATAGTTGTTTGCATGCAAAAAGGGAATACGCGACGTATTTCTCGCAAGATACGAATTGCTACTCGAGTAGATGAAAAGGGACCGTAGTAATAAGCTTTAGAATCTTTTTCAACATGTGTTATAGATATTTTTGGATACGTATCTTTAGTAATTTTAATGTATAAATAACTCTTATCATCACGCCACCTAACATTGTAGCGAGGCTTGTGAGTTCGAATCATCCGAGACTCGAGTACTAATGCCTTAAATTCAGAGTCAGTAATGATCCACTGAATATGGTCTGCGCCTTGCACATATGCTGCGGCTTTAGATGTCGGTTGCTTTGCACTTTCAAAATGAGATTTCAGCCGTGCTCTAATGTTTACCGATTTACCAATATAAAGTGGCTTGGAACCTTTATAGAAAAGGTACACTCCTGCAGTTGCGGGAGCTTTGTTTAACAAAGATTGTTCGGCGGAGATTTTATTTACAGATGCAGTCATTTCAAATGTGATGTTAGGTATTTGGCGGTGTACGATTCTTTCACCTTCATAATACCTTGAATTGGTCCCTGATATACCATATTACCACCTTCCTCACCGCCGTTGGGACCCAGATCTACTATCCACTGCGCATTTTTGATAACATCTAAATTGTGTTCAATAACAACCACCGTGTTGCCCATTTCTACTAGTTCGTGAAGTGCGTCTAAGAGTTTTTGTACATCGGCAAAATGAAGTCCTGTGGTGGGTTCATCTAAAATATATAACGTATGTCCACGGGTTGCGCGAGATAGCTCATCTGCAAGCTTTATGCGCTGTGCTTCTCCACCAGAGAATGTTGGAGCAGGTTGTCCAAGCTCTATGTATCCAAGCCCCACTTTTTGTAAAAAGAGAAGTTTATGGTAAATAGGCAAATGATTACGAAAAAATTCCGTCGCTTCATCTACCGTTAAATGCAACACTTCGTAAATTGTCTTTCCCTTATATTTCACCTCCAATGTTTCTCTGTTGTAACGCTTTCCTTCACATACATCGCAGGTAATATACACATCAGATAAAAACTGCATTTCAATTTTTATTACTCCTCCTCCTTGACACTTTTCACATCGTCCACCTTTTACATTAAAAGAGAACCTGCCTTTTTTATATCCTTGTGCCCGTGCCTCGGTAGTTGCAGCAAATATGTCTCGAATATGGTCAAACATACCCACATAGGTGGCTGGGTTAGATCGTGGAGTTCTGCCAATAGGAGATTGATCGACCAAATAAACTCGATCTATATTTTGGAATCCTTCAAGCTTTGTATAATCACCAATAAATTCATTCCAATGATTGTTGACTTGGAGTTTAAGTGCGGGGTACAGTGTTTCGGTAATAAGGGTAGATTTACCACTTCCTGAAACGCCAGTAATAGCAATTAAATTGTGAAGTGGTAATCGAAGATCGATATTTTTTAAGTTAAATTGGCTGGCTTTAGATAGCACAATATGCCCTTTGTTATCTACAAGTTCCCGTTTCGTTGTTGGAATAGATTTTCTTCCTGAAAGATATGCTCCGGTAATTGACTTTTTAGATTTTCGCATTTCATCAACTGTTCCTGCAAATGTTATTTCTCCCCCATGAATACCTGCTTTTGGTCCGAGTTCTATTATGTACTGGGCACTTTCAATAGTTTCCTGATCGTGTTCAACCACAATAAGAGTATTGCCTAAATCTTTCAAGTCGTGCAGTGTTCTAATAAGTGAAGATACATCTTTTGGGTGAAGTCCTATCGATGGTTCATCAAGAACATAGAGCACTCCTGTGAGTCCAGTTCCTATTTGTGAAGCTAAACGAATACGTTGCAGCTCTCCACCGGAAAGGGTTCGAGCTGATCGTGAAATAGTCAAATAAGATAAACCTACATTTACTAAAAATGCTAAACGAGAAATAATCTCTTTCAGAACTGGCTCAGCAATTGTCTGTTCATATTGATCAAGAATGAGTCCTTTCCCTTTTTGAGCTTGTTTGCAGTATTCTATAACCTCGACGATGCTCCAGTCGGTCACATCTGTGATGTTATGACCACCTATGGTGATGGCAAGAACTTCCTTTTTAAGTCGCTTTCCTTTACAATCTGAGCACTGTTCTTCACGCATGTATTTATGTATTTCCCCGTGTTTCCCTTCAGATTCAAAGTATCTTTTTTGTAAATCATGAGCAAGGCCGTGCCATGTTTCTTCTATGGTTGTCGCTCTTCCAAACCTATTCGTTCCATCTACGCTGTAGGTTGCACCTGTTCCGTAGAGAAGAATCTTTCGTTCCTTTTCCGTGAAAGAACGTATCGCTTTATCCATATCTATCTTTTCAGTTTCAGCTACCGACTTGATAAGTCGCATGTACCAGGTGCTTTGATAGTAAAACTTGGGGTACGGCTGCATGCCACCTTCATTCATACTCAGGTTTGGGTTAAGAAGGAGATCTGAATCTATACGATACACCGTACCTAAACCCCTACACTGCGCACATGCGCCCAGTGGAGAGTTGAATGAGAACATGCGTGGCTCCACTTCTGGTAATGACAAGTTACAATTGGGGCAAGAAAACTTTTCTGAAAACAGATGTTCTTCATTATCTATATTGAGAAGAATTAATCCATCTGATAAATTAGTGCTTAGTTCCACTGCCTGAGTTATACGTGATCGTAAGTTACCTATGAATATATCGCTTTTTATATCTTGCCAGCTGGCAGAGATTGTATCAATATATGCTTCTATAGTGTGCTTATTTGCTTTTAAAAGAGGGATATCATCTTCCAACGACATCTCTATTCCATCAACGCGCACTTTACTAAATCCCTTGCTTCTCAAGTTATTCATAAGTTCTATAAATTCACCCTTGCGAGCTCGTACTACCGGAGAAAGAATATGAACGGGGTAGGGTTTTAATTTATTATTTTTGAGAAACGTTTTGGTTGTTTGAAGAATTTTTTCTACAATTTCGTCTACACTAAGCTTTCGAATCTCTATATGACAGTTTGGGCAATGAGGGTGGCCAATTCGTGCAAAAAGTACCCGAAGATAATCGTATACCTCAGTGATGGTGCCGACGGTGGAACGAGGATTATGAGTGGCTGTTTTCTGATCAATAGATATAGAGGGAGAAAGTCCTTCGATAAGATCTACATCAGGCTTTGTCATAATCCCCAAAAATTGCCTGGCATAGGCTGAAAGAGATTCTACATATCTGCGCTGACCTTCGGCATAAATAGTGTCAAATGCCAGGGAAGATTTTCCACTTCCAGACACGCCAGTAAACACCACAAATTTGTTCTTGGGTATTTCGATATCTATGTTTTTAAGATTGTGCGCGCGGGCTCCTTTTACAGTTATGGTATTTATCACAGTGGATAAGTGTACTATGATTGCTGTGAAGATGCAAGGCACCTAGGCATCACGAAGCTCCCTCACCTTATTGCGTATCATTATTGCTGCTTCAAAATCCATTTCATCGGCGTACTTTTTCATCTCTCGCTCAAGCTTCTTTATGAGTTTCTTTGAATCTACGGCAGTCAATGCTGAAGGGTCGATAGTATCGAGCCCGGTAAGTTTAAAGT
>CALRFM010000095.1 GCA_943356515.1 Patescibacteria group bacterium | reverse complement strand
TATTTTAACAAAAGAGGTTGAGGAGTATTTGCTATACTATCACAAAACAAGACCCCATATCGGTCTTGGAATGAAGCCGCCGTTAGATCATTGACTGTCTCATATTAAAGGGAAATATTGCGTTTTATTGACTTCTTAAGTTTTGTGTTGTAGTATATAGGCAATCACGATGACTGGACTAGCCTAAGGTTTCGACCGACCGCGAATGCCAGTCTTTTTTTTGTACTCTAACGACTTTTTTAGTAAATCAACTCTTCCAATAAAATTCCCCTGATTAAATCTTCTGAGCAGTCCAGAAAATCTTTTAGTAGGCACCAACAGTTTTAATAGTTTATTTTTCTCTTCCAAATAATCAATGAGACAATAAAAATCTCCGTCACCAGAAACAATTATTGCTTTATCGAAGTTGTTCCACGCTATCATTGTATGAAGTACCAATTCTGCATCAACGTTTCCTTTTGTAATCTGATTATGACCTTTTCTAAATTCCAAAGTAGGCTTAAATACAAGAATATATGCTGATTTTTTCAAAAATGCATAAAGCTTCTCATTTTCTGGAATATGGCCAATAAATAAATAGGCTTTATCTACTCCATATTTCTCTTTTAAATAAACTCTAAATTTGCGAAAGTCTAGCATCCAGCCAGCACTCCTCACTCCAAGATTCAAATTCTGACTATCAATAAATGCATAGATTATATTACCAGATTTCATTCTGATATAAGTGTATCAGAATTATTCACTTATATCATACTTCTCCAGAAGTTTTTGGTTTCCTTCTATCTGATATCGTAGAAGCTCAGCGTAGATACCATCACCTTTTGCAAGTGCGGCCGGGCGACCTTCATTCACTATGCTTCCCTTGTCAAGAACGATTATTCGGTCGGCATTTTGAAGGGTTGAGAAACGGTGTGCAATCACGATGACGAGTTTGTTTTTCATCAGTTTGTCAAGCGCCTCTTGCACCAACTTTTCACTCTTGGCGTCAAGTGAACTGGTTGCTTCATCTAAAATCAAGATCGGACGGTTGGCTAGTATGGCACGTGCTATTTGGATTCGCTGTTTTTGACCGCCAGACAGCTTCACGCCGCGCTCGCCTATTTTTTCATCAAGAACTTTGGGAAAGTTTTTTACAAAATCCCATGCGTTTGCTTGTTTCAAAGCTTCGATTATGTCGGCATCTTTTACCTTGGTTGAGCCGTACATCACATTCTCGGCAATGGTGGTAGAAAAAAGTTCACTGTCTTGGAATACGAGCGATATATGTTTGCGAATCTCTCTATGCGGCACATCTACATATGACTTTCCATTAATAGTTATGGTTCCCGAAGTTGGTTCATAAAACTTTAAAATGAGGTTTGTGATGGTTGTTTTGCCAGCTCCCGAATGTCCAACCAGTGCTACCGTTTCTGGCCCCTTCATGTCAAATGAAACGTTTTTTAGAACACTCTTGCCTTGCCCGTATTGAAACGAGACATTTTTAAATGCGATACTTGAATGATCTGATTTGGTAAGCACTGGCTCTTTTTCAATACGATCATATGACTCGACACTTTCCAGATCTAAAATATTAAAATATTCCTTTGACCCCGTTTCGGCTTGCTTGATGCGTTCTAGAATAAAGCTCATGGCAAACAAAGGGCGACGAAGTCTGTTGAGGAGCTGAAAGATAAGAACCAACTCTCCAAAGGTCATAAGCCCCAAAAAGGTTTGGCGAAACACCACAAAGAGCACGCCTATAAGTGCTGCTTCCAAACCAAAATTTCGGAGAAAATTGAGGACATGATACATAAGTGACTGTTTGTCGTAGATTTTGATATTTTTTTCCAGTTCGCCTGACACATACGAATATTCAGCATTTTGCGCACCATAACTTCGCACTAAGCGAATATTACTGATGACTTCTTGAATACGTCCTCGGGTAACATCTTCTATGGCATTTCGCTTTACCTGATACTCTCCCCATTTTTTAGTAGAAACACTACTGATGTATATATAAAGCGGAAACGTTGCCAAAGCAAGAAGCGCAACCGTGACATTGTAATAAGCGAGTATTGTTATAGAAAAGATTGTCTGGACAAGTGCGGGAATAATAAAATTACTCATGGCGCCCAAGAAGTCTTGCAAAGATATGATGCCACGAGAAAGTTGATTCACTATTTTCCCCGATATTTCTGAATCAAAATAGTTCTGAGAAAGGGTGAATATCTTGCGATAAAATGTCTCGGTCAGATATTTGCCGATGCGTGCATTGGTGTAGTCACCCATTCGAAACGATACTGCCTCGGTAACGATGGTCAGAATACTGAGTCCAAACATAAGCGCCAAGAGCCAAAGTGCGGTAGCTAAATTTCCTGAGCTGCTTACAATCTGTTGTTGCAACTCATCGATGACGAATTTGATAACCACCGTTCCCGATATGTCGATAAGTGAAGATACGAGTATGATGGCAGACAACAAGATAAGAAACTTGTGGAAGGGCTTTGCAATTTTAAAAATTCGCCAAATACTACGCATGAGTGAATTGTAACATGCTCATTATAGTTATGAGTATAATAAATACATGGCTTGGAAGAACACGGCAATTCTCATATTTTTTGGGGTACTTTGTGGCATTTTTGCCGTGATGTACCTCACCATTCCCTCCCGGTCAGCAGAGGTTGCACCCATCACCTACTCAGCACCATTGAAAGTACCAGATGAGTACACGCCAGAACGCAAACAAGTAATCGGATTTCTGCCCAGTTGGTCTGTGGCTGCAAAGGCAAAAGTGTACCCAGAATATTTAGATCAGATTATCTATTTTGGTATTGGAGTAAATAAATACGGTGAACTCATGAAGTTTGACGAGGAAGGAAATGAGTTGTTGGAGTGGCACTATTTTCAAACCGACTATATGAAGGATGTTATGAGTAAGGCACATGATACAGATACCAAGATGCTTGTGAGCATAAAAAACTTTGATAATGAAGATATCGACACTCTCATAAGTAGCGGGCATTCAACCAATAGGGCAATTACTCAGATTTCTAAACTCATTGATGATTATGAACTTGATGGTATAAATATAGATTTTGAATATTTTACCGACTCCAACTTCCCCACTGCAAAACACATGAATATATTTTTGGAAAAACTTACTTCTGAGCTCCGAAAAAAACACCCCAATATAATCATTTCGTTTGATGTGAATGCAACAGTTCTTTATACAGATAAAGCATACGATATGGTGCGCATTGGTGAACTAGTCGACCAAGTAATAGTCATGGGTTACGATTATCACCGCCAATCATCAACGGTTTCTGGAGCCATAGCACCACTGGTTTCCAGTGGTGACAAACCTAGTGTTACAAAATCGATAGATTCACTCAAAGGAAGGGTGCCCTATGAAAAGGTAATTTTAGCTATTCCCCTCTATGGCTACGAATGGCAAACCTACACGAAAGAACAAGGGAGCTATACAATTGCCGGATCGGGAGCGCTTGCAAGCTATAAACGGGTGAGAGATTTAATAGATAGTAGAGATGATGTAGCAATTTCTTATGATAAAGATTCAATGTCGCCGCGACTGGTTTATACACAAAGTGGTGCTATAAAACAAATTTATTATGAAGATGAGAAGTCTATTCAATCAAAGCTTGATTTGGTGCACGATGCAGATATTGCCGGAATTGCACTATGGGCGCTGGGGTACGATGGCACATATATAGAGCCCTGGTTGGTGATAACAGAGAACATGTGGGGAATATGAGCTGATATAATAATGCCTAGCCTCTTTAGCTTAGTGGTAAAGCATCGGTATCGTAAACCGGCGACGTCAGTTCGATTCTGACAAGAGGCTCTGAAAACTTGTGAGAGGATTTTTGGCTGACTTCTTTGTGACGAATTTTTACACATAATTACTTATTCAATACATAGAAAATGTCTTGACAGCAATAAGTAATCCCAATATTATTAGTTTCAGAATTTCTCTATGAAACATTTTTTGTCATTGCTTCAACTTCGTAAATGCATAGCAACTGTTTTGATAGCTATGTTCATTTTCAACCCGCTACTCGTTTTTGCTGAAGAATCTTTGGTACCAATTTCCCCAACCGGGGACATATCAAATAGTG
>CALRFM010000094.1 GCA_943356515.1 Patescibacteria group bacterium | reverse complement strand
TAAAACCATTAAAAATGCAAAAATAAGAATTGATGGCAGAGGAGAGCGTGCCTTTCGACAACAACTTACGAAATACCTGAGACAATCTCTGAATTCTCAAACAAAAACAGTGATGAAAAATGTTCGATTTAGAGATTCAAAAAAAGATGTACTCATACAAATGGCAGATATGATTGCAGGAAGTTTAAGACGATATTACGATAAAAATACTACTGATTGGAATATATATCGTAAGATTATTAAACATAGTGAAGAAGACGTTTGGGAGTTTAAATAGAGCGACCCAGCTCCTATTCAAGCGATTGCCTGAAACGCACACCATACGGTGACAATTCGGATACTGGGTCTTTGTAAGACAATTATACAAAGAGAACTACTCATAATGCAAATGGTTATCTAATCGAATAGTATACTTTTACCCCCTTTTATCCACAACTACATACCCCTTTTACCCATACTGTTATACTATACCTATGGACTTTCGTATACAGAATATTAAAAACGTATATCACCTTTTCAATGCCATTGTGGCCAAAACGATATATGGGAATCCCAGCAAGCATATCACCGTCATAGGCATCACCGGTACCGATGGTAAAACTACCACTGCCTCGCTCATCTATCATATGCTCACCAGTGCTGGCAAAAAGGTATCTGTGATAACCACTGTTTCAGCAACTATTGCGGGAAAGGAATTTGACACGGGGTTTCATGTAACTACGCCATCAGCATTTGTGATACAAAAATACCTCAAACAAGCAGTAAAGCATGGCGATGAGTATTTTATTTTAGAAACTACGTCACATGCCCTCGATCAGCACCGGGTGTTTGGCGTTGATTTTGCATACGGAATTCTGACCAATATTACTCATGAGCATATGCATTATCATCACACCTTTGAGCGTTATGTGGCAGCCAAGATGAAGTTACTTACCCAGTCTCGTATTTCAATAATAAACAAAGATGATGCGTCATATAAGCACATTAAAAATGGTAAAACCTATGGCCTTAAAAATGCAGATTATTCAAAAGATATTCCCAAACATATCGGTAAAGAATTAGAGCTTTATAATGAGTACAATTATTTGGCGGCATATGCGTTGGGTAAAGAGGTCGGCTTACCAGATGAAACTATTTTTAAATCGATGCGATCTTTTACACCACCGTTAGGTCGTATGGAAGTGATTTACAAAAAAAACTATACGGTCATTGTAGATTTTGCACACACACCCAACGGTCTTCACGAAGCCCTCAAAAGCATCAAACACAAATATAAAGACAGACGAATAGTTCACCTGTTTGGTGCCGCAGCATTTAGAGATGATCAGAAGCGGCCAATAATGGGTAAAGAAAGCGCAACATATGCCAACCTCATCATCATTACCGAAGAAGATTATCGCACCGAAGATCCAGACCACATTGCCAAACAGATCGCAGGAGGTATTGAGTCAAAAGGATTTACTCACGTTGAACCATCTCAGATAGGTAATAAAGATCGGGAATACACTATTATCCATAACAGAAAAGATGCCATTCGAAGAGCGGTTTCAATAGCTCAAAAAGGAGATGTCATTGTTCTTACCGGCAAAGGTCACGAAATGAGCTTGAATAGAAATGGAAAAGAATTTGCATGGAACGACAAAGAGGAAGTATTAAATGTAATAAAATAACATGATCACATTTGGATTTGGAACAAAAACCTCTGTGCTTCCTTCATCGAGTATCATCATTTACCCGCAGCAATCACACGGATCTCGCGTGCATGTTGTAACCCAAGAAAACAGCTCTATTCATAATCCGCCAGATACCGACGGACTGGTCACCGGCGTTGCTGGTGTTGCTCTTACTATAGCTACTGCTGATTGTGTGCCTATCATCTACCATGATACAAAAGCCCAAATCATCGGAATATCACACAGTGGGTGGAAGGGGTTGCATGAGAACATTATCGAGAATATGATTGTTGCTATGGAGGCATTGGGAGGATCGGCGGCATGCATCGATGCCATCGTCGGTCCTGCCGTCGGTGCCTGTTGCTACCCTATTTATGGTGAACGAAAAGAGCTCTTTTACAAAAAGTTTGGGTCTGAAGTTTTTGATGAATATCCAAAACATACTGGGTTAAATCTTGCCAAATGCGCCTATCTTACCCTCAAGCATCAGGGCATTTTAGCATCCAATATCGATCATCCAGTCTATTGCACATCCTGTCAAAAAGATCTGTTTTGGTCCTACCGACGAGATGGCACCGGCTTCCCCCACATGGTTCATTTTATTAAGATATAATAAAATATGCTTAACGATATCCATCACGTATTTATAGTCGGTATTGCCGGCGTTGCGATGGCAAATATTGCCCGCATCTTAACTCAAATGGGTAAACATGTTGAAGGGTCAGATATTGAAGCGTCATTTATAACCGATTCGGTACTTTCAGAATCTAACATTAAAGTAATTCATTCATTTGAAGCAGATAAACTTCCTCATGATGTTGATCTCGTCATCTATGCTGCCTCACACGGAGGCAAACAAAATCCACAAGTCGTAGAAGCCGAACAAAGCGATATTCCTGTTATTCATCAAGCAGAGTTTTTAGCCATGTTACTGTCTCATTTTACTACTTCAATCGGCGTTGCAGGTTGTCATGGAAAGACTACGACGGCATCGCTTCTGGCCTTTGCCCTTGCCAAACTTTCTGCCGATGTGAGCTATATGGTTGGCGTGTCTGAATTTAACCATCAATTTGGCGGAGAGTATGGAGGAAACGAATATTTTGTTATTGAAGCCGATGAATACGGTATAGATCCCCCAGACAATATAACGCCCAAATTTCACCTCTTAAAACCCGATTACAGCATTATAACCAACATTGATTATGATCATCCCGATGTATACGAAACGTTGGAAGATACCAAAAAGGCATTTAAAAAATACGCATTACAACAACTTCAAACCGATATTGTTCTGCGACAACTGGTGGTATGTTTAGATGACAAGAATGTTAGTCAACTTTTACCATCTCTTCCCAAGGGATCGTACATTACCTATGGAACGAGTAACAAAGCAGATGTACAACTATCTAACATTACATCTACTAAAAAAGGAACGTCATTTTCAATTTCAAGTACATACTTTGAAATAACAAACGCAACAGTTGAAACGTCATTATTCGGAGAGAAAAATGCCCTTAATGCTACGGCCGTTATAGCCTGCTTGTTGCATATTGGGTTTGATATGCCTGAAATCACTCAGGCAATTACCCATTTTACTGGTGCAAAAAGACGATTTGAACTTCTGGGAGAACATGATGGTATCACTGTATTTGATGATTACGCCCATCATCCTGCTGAAATAACCGCAACGATACAAGCGACGCGAGGTAGATTTCCCAAACAGCGCATCGTAGTAATATTTCAACCACATACCTACTCTCGAACAGCCCAGCTTGCAGATGAATTTGCTGAAGCGTTATCACTGGCGGATCAAATAATACTCCTTCCTATCTTTGCTTCTGCACGCGAATCAGGAGAACATCAAACTATCTCGTCTGAAACTATTGTGAATGCGATCAATAAAAAGACATCAGGAAAAGCGTTTGCTGCTATCAGTAAAGATGCAGCACTCATCTACTTAGATGAAATAAAACAAAAAAATGACATTATATTTACCATGGGAGCAGGAGATGTATATACGTTAGCTCGTCACCTATTGGCGTAACTATGAATAATTCATACAGCATATTGGAGGAAGTTTTTGGCGATCGTATCAAAAAAGACTACAACATATCTCCCTCCCTCACCATGAAAATGCAGGTTGTTGCACAGTACTACTATGAGCCGACATCGGTAGAAGAGTGGCAAAAGATCATCACCACAACCGATACATACAATATTCCGTTTTTAGTGTTGGGTGGCGGTTCAAACCTTGCTCCTTTTCAAGGCACTATTGCCGGAGTGGTAATTCGAAACAGATATATACATATGAGTACGGTAGATGAATATAAAACTCATATTGATCTCAAAATAAGTTCTGGTTACTCCATGGGTCATGTGGTGAAAGAAACTATAAAGCGAGGATTGTCTGGGTTTGAATATCACCTTGGATTACCAGGAACGTTAGGTGGTGCTCTCTATATGAATTCCAAATGGACACAACCCATATCATATGTGAGTGACACGCTACTCTTAGGAACGCTTTTAG
>CALRFM010000093.1 GCA_943356515.1 Patescibacteria group bacterium | reverse complement strand
TTCCTTGCAAATAATGGTCGACTATGAGAGGTTGCTTAATGCCAAAATGCCCGCTTCCCGGTAAAGACCATCACCATACCCGCTTCATCTGCCAGGTAAATTGAGTCTTTGTCACGAATCGATCCGCCGGGTTGGATAATATATTGAATGCCATAGCGGGCCGCAAGCTCTACGGTATCTGAGAATGGGAAGAATGCATCGCTTGCAAGCACTGCCCCTTTGGCATATATATCTGCTTGGGTAAGCGCAATGTGTGCTGCACCAATACGTGATGTCTGGCCCGTGCCAATGCCCCGTGTCATGGGAATATCTTTGTCGACGATTAAAATAGCGTTGGATTTTACCCGCGCAATAAATTTCCACGCTGTTTCTATTTGCTTCATTTGAGTTTTTGTTGGCTTCTTTTTAGTTACCACCTTCCAATCTTTTGTCGATGTATCTACGTCATTATCGAGTGTTTGTAATGCATACCCGCCATCAATCCATCGGATTTGATTGTTGGTTGAACGCTTTGCGGGAATTTCGCCAAACGTATAAATACCCGTGGTTTTGCGCACTTCGGTAAGTATTTTTTGCGCATCTTCTTGAACGTCTGGCGCAGCAATAATGTCTAAGTGGCTTTGTTTATCTTTTTTAAATTGGCCAATGATCTCTGCTGTTTTTACATCTATTTTTTTATTAAGAACAATGACGCCGCCAAATGCCGATACTGGGTCGGCTTCTATAGCGCGAGCTAACGCTTCATCTGTAGTAGATCCCACAGCCAGACCGCAAGGGGTGTTATGTTTTATTACCACGGCGGCTGGTGCAGAAAACATACGGACCGATTCAATACCGGCATTTATGTCCGTAAGGTTGGTTACTGAAAGTTCTCTGCCCGAGAGGTTTTTAAGATGGGCTAGGGGAGAATTAGTATGGGGTCGAAGGTACCACGCAGCCTGCTGATGAGGATTATCTCCATATCGTAAGTCCCCAACCTTCTTCCCGCCAAGAGGTAAATATTCTGGGAATGACTCACTACTCAAATACTGTGCAATATGTGAGTCATACCAAGAAAGATACGCAAATGCCTTGGCAGCCAGTTCTTTTCGGAGTGATGAATCTTTCTTTTTATGGGCGATGTCTGAGGCTACTCGGCCATAATCTTTTGGGTCGAGCACCACATATACCGACTCATGATTTTTAGCAGCTGCACGAACCATAGTAGGGCCTCCTACATCTATGTGTTCAATGGATGCTTTTGTATCAAAGGGGTAAAAATTACACACCACCATATCGATGTGTGGGATGTTTAAGTCTTTGGCTTCTTTCACATGGTTGGGATTTGATCGATCAAACAAAATGCCAGATTCAATTTGGAAGCTAATAGTTTTCATGCGCCCGTCAAAGCTTTCTGGGTTTCCCGTTATGTCTTGAATAGGGACGACGACGAGACCTGCTTTTTTAAGCTCTTTGGCAGTGCCGCCAGAGGAGATGATGGTATAGCCAGCCTTGCTCACTTTTTTTGCAAAAGACACAATATCTGTTTTGTCGTAAACACTCATAAGAGCGTATTTATTCATGTGATATTAAAAATGGTTACTAATGTATGCGACTGCATGTTCGAAAATGGTATTACATGGATTAGTTTTCGTTGCTGCATGCCACTGAGGGTGTTGATGGGGGAGTATGTGGCGCTCGGGGTGTGGCATGAGCCCCAGAATACGTCCGGTAGTGTCTGTGATGCCGGCGATAGCATTGATGGATCCGTTGGGGTTTTGGGGATAGCTCATGGTTGGGTTTCCCTGAGTGTCAATATATTGAAAAACAACATGTTTGTCTTTTTGTAATCTTTTGAGAATGGTGCTCTTTTTTACCACCAGCTTTCCTTCACCATGTGCAACGGGCATCTCAAACACTTCTCCTTGTAAATTGTTGGTAAAAACACAGCGAGAATGTACTACTTCCAGCCGTATCCACCGACATTCAAAATGTCCTGAATTGTTAAAAATCAAACTTACGTCTTCTGCTGGATTCATGGCCCAGGGTAAATATCCCATGCGTACTAAGGTTTGAAATCCATTGCATACGCCGATCACGAGCTTGCCTTGTGATATAAACGTGTCGATTTGACGTTTTAGCTTATGACGCAACTCATTTGCAAGAACCTTGCCAGATAACACATCATCTCCATATGAAAACCCGCCTGGAAGCCCTAATATATGAAAATCACTGAGTTGTTTTTTTCCAGAAATAAGATCATTTATATGCACCATTTCTGGTTTTCCCCCTGCTTGTTTGAAGGCAAAGAAGAGCTCTCCGTCACAGTTGGTTCCATCGGTTTGCAATATGGCTACTTGGGGAATCATAGTTGTTTCATGGGCTTTTTCCATGCTGTTTTAAGTGATACTACCGATTCATTAATGATGATATTTTTCTTGTGTGAAATACTAAGATGTGGACTTTTAATTACCTCCCCAATACAACTGTGAGGGAGTGTACCAAAGAGTTTTTCAAAGAGTGCTTTTTTATTTGCAGGAACTTCTCCTATGATGCGCGAATTTGATTCGGAAAATAATATATGGTCGGGCCGCATAGGTTTGGACTCCGATGTAGAAACGTTGTCTAGCTTTATGCGTGCACCCAAACCACCAAAACACATCTCGGCAATGGCAACTGCCATACCACCTTCTGACGCATCATGCGCAGAGATAACAAGCCCTTTTCGTATCGCTTTATATAATTTTTTGTAAAGTTTGAGTGCGGCCTTTGGATCATGTTTGGGAACTGACGCACCAAGCTTATTATATAAACTGTAATAAGTAGAGCCACCTAGTTCTTGTGATGTGGTGCCGATAATGTAGATAGCGCTCCCGACTTGTTTAAATGGAGCGGTGATGCTTTTGTAACTATCATCCGTAGCTGCAAAGGCAGAAATACAGAGTGTTCCCGGTATTTTAATAATCTCTCCGAGAGCTCCTACATAGGTGCTCGATAAGCTATCTTTCCCCGATACAAAAGGCATACCCATGTGGGTGGCAGTGTTATAACACGCGTCAACCGCACGGTCCAAATCACCCAGCTCTTTTTCCTCTGGAGTTGGCCAGATAAAGTTATCAATAAGCGCAATACGTTCTGGATTGGCGCCCACACAAACCACGTTTCGCACCGCCTCATCTATGGCTGCTGCAGCTCCCCAATAGGGGTCGATCTTGCCATAACTTGGTATGAGTCCATGCCCCACAATCATGCCTTTATTTGACCCAAGTATGGGGGCAACGACTGAGGCATCGTTGGGGGCGTCGTTGCCCTCACCAGTGAATGGTTTGACCACTGACGTTCCTTGCACCTCATGATCGTATTGGCGCACAATAGATTCTTTGCTACATATATCCCATGTAGCTAATAATTTTTTGAGTACTAAGTTGTAATTGGTTGGTTCTTTTAACGTAGGCTCTGTATATGAAGAGGGAACATACGACCCTTCTTTTGTTATAGTGGGGCATCCGTCATGCAGAAAGGCATTCGATATATCGCACTCGATTTTGCCGTCGTAATAGAGTCTCAAACGCTTCGTGTTAGTGATTTTCCCCAACATATTTGCTTCTACATTATAGCTTTTGCAAATAGATTGCACCTGCGCTCCGTGTTTTGGATCTACAATGAGAATCATGCGTTCTTGACTTTCTGATATCCATATCTCCCATGAGGCAAGCCCTGGGTATTTGAGAGGAATTCTATCTAAATGCACATCGGCTCCTGTTTTTTGCGCAACTTCTCCTATGGCAGATGAGTATCCGCCGCCGCCGCAGTCTTGCACAAAACGGAGCAGTCCTTTATCTCTGCATGCGAGTATGGCATCAAAGGTGCGTTTTTCTTCCACGGCATTTCCTATCTGCACTGCAGAAGAGCTTGTCTTTTCAGTGTCTTGCGTCATACTACCACTGGCAAATGTTACGCCGTGTATACCATCTCTCCCTGTTTTACCTCCAACGGTGATAATAAGGTCGCCGCTTCGGAGCTTTTTTTTATGAACGAATTTTTTGGGGACAATGCCATACGCCCCTACGATAATGCTGGGTTTAGCCCGGTAATCAGGGTGAAAGTGCACCGAACCATTATTGGTGGGAATACCCATCCTATTGCCATAGTTACGTACGCCGCGCACTACTTCTTTGAGCATTCGTAAAGGATGAATACATCCTGCTGGAATTTTATGGGTAGATATGTCTGGTGGTGCAAAACAAAATATATC
>CALRFM010000092.1 GCA_943356515.1 Patescibacteria group bacterium | reverse complement strand
TTTTATACCCTGTAAGGTTTTTAACAAGCACGAGTTGATGATGGGCTTTCTTTTCCTTTTTGTCAGCTCTATCGCCATTTGTTTTGTACAGTTCACAACCAATGATAGGCTTTATGTCTGCATCTTTGGCTTGAATAAAGAACTTGAATGCGCCGTACAGCGCGCCGTGATCGGTAAGAGCTACTGCGGGCGCTTTATGCTTTTTGGCGAGAGCGATAAGATCTTTTACACGGCACATGCCGTCAAGGAGTGAATATTCAGAGTGTACGTGAAGGTGGACAAAAGACATGAAGATATTATAACGTATCTCAAACTCGTCATGAATAGATCCTGAAACAAGTTCAGGATGACAAAAAATAATTAACTCAGTTTCTCTATAATTAGTTTTTGTAGTGCTTGTGGGTCTGCTTGTCCCTTCATCTCTTTCATAACTTGACCAATGAAAAATCCCATAAGTCCCGTTTTGCCGGATTTATATTGTTCTACTTGTTTGGGATTATTTTCAATGATTGATGCAATAACGCTTGAAAGTTTGTCTTCATCTACTTCCACAGGTTTATAAACTTCAATAAATTGTTCTGTAAATTCATCAAGAGACTGATTTATAGAAATGCGTTTATTTACTATTGCACTAGCAGTAAGCTTTTCTATATTTTCAATGTCAGATGATGCACGATTTAATTTAATTTTTGAAAATACAGATTCGTAATAGTCTGCGATTGACCTATCTCCGACCAGTATTTTAACTTCATTTTCTTTCAGCCCAAAATCTTTCATAAATCTCTCGCGCTTTGCTGCTGGTAATTCTGGCAATGTTGCTTTGATGTCTGCGATTTCTTTGTCAGTTAATTCAATCGGTGGAATATCTGGTTCAGGAAAGTAGCGATAATCCTGCGCTTCCTCTTTAGAGCGCTGTGAATAGGTTATTTTTTTGTCTTCATTATAACCTCGTGTTTCTTGCGCTGGAGTTTTTCCTGCATCAAGTATGCCGGCTTGGCGTATTAATTCGTACTCAATGGCTTTTTTTGCAAAGTTGAAGGAGTTGATATTTTTGACCTCGACTTTATAGTTTGGTAAATGTTTCATGCGCTCTGCTTTATCCGCGATCACGCTTAAGGAAATATTCGGCTCGATTCTCATACTTCCTTCTTCCATATTTGCATCTGATACATCGAGATATTTTATGATCGTGTGCAGTTCTTCCAAAAATGCTTTTACATCCTCGACACTATCAAAATCCGGTTCTGTCACAATTTCGACAAGAGGTACTGATGAACGGTTGAAATCAACAAGTGTGTCATCTCCTGCATGGGTCAACTTCCCGGTATCTTCTTCCAAATGAACCCGAGTGATGCCAAATCCCATAAGGTTGCCACTCACTGCAAATGGCTCATCATACTGACTGATCTGATAGCCTTTGGGCAGATCGGGGTAATAATAATGTTTGCGGTCAAATTTCGAGTGTTTGTTTATGGTGCATCCAAGAGCTTGCCCAATCTTGATAGTCCATTCGATAGCAGTACGATTGGGAACAGGAAGAGCACCTGGCATACCAAGACATACCGGACAGGTGTTGGTGTTTGGAACTTTCCCAAAATAATCGGCAGAACACTGACAAAATATTTTTGATTTTGTTTTCAGTTCCACATGGATTTCAAGACCGATGACTGGTGTATAGCTATTCATTTATATTTCTCCCTTCCCATCTTTATAACATCAAAAAAATTGGTTTCTTGTTCAAATTGATACGCAGCATTCAAAAGCAATCCTTCGTCAAAGTAGTTCCCCATAAATTGAAGACCGACAGGAAGGCCATTTTTATCGAGTCCACACGGCACAGAAATCGCAGGAGTTCCTGCAACGGCAGCAGCTTCATTCAATATATCCATCGTTTCGCCAAAAAATGGATACTTTTCAAACTCACCAAGCTTGAGTGCGGTCATGGGAGTAGGAGCTGCCATAATGAGATCAACATCTAAAAACACGCGCTGTAAATCGTTTATGATGAGCGTTTTAATCTTCTGTGCCTTTTTATAAAATGCATCATAGTACCCATGTGATAAAGTATACGTGCCAAGCATCATACGTCGTTTTGCCTCTTTACCAAATGCGCTTCTGCCATTCCCAAACCTCACACCGTCATAGCGGGCAAGATTTGAAGATACTTCTGCTCTTTGTAAAATTGTATAAACAGAAATGGAGTATTTGGGATCTAGAAGGGATACTTTTTTTATACTATGTCCCATCTTTTCAAGAACTGCAACTGACTCAAGGATTTTTTTCTCAACTTCTGCATCAAGTCCCTTCATATACTCCTCAGGCAGTCCAAACCTCAATTTTCTTTTTTCTTTCATTTGTTTTGAATATTCGGGAACTTTTGTTTCAGAAGTAGTTGCATCATAGGGATCTTTTCCAACAATAGTCTGCAGAAGAAATGCCGCATCCTCGACCGTCTGTGTCATCGGGCCAGGACAATCAAAGGATGATCCCATAGCAATCACTCCATATCGTGACACACGTCCATATGTTGGTTTGAGTCCAACAATTCCGCACCATGATGCCGGCTGACGGATTGATCCAGCTGTTTCTGATCCAATACCACCCGGAGCAAGATATGCAGACACGGCAGCGGCGGTGCCACCAGATGAGCCACCCGGAGCTCGAGTCGTATCCCAAGGATTTTTCGTGGGGCCGTAATCAGATGTCTCAGTCGACGAACCATGTGCCCACGCATCCATGTTTGTTTTTCCTAAAAAAACTGCCCCGGCTTCTTTCAATTTACGGGTAACTGTGGATTCGTACTGGGGAATAAAGTCATCAAGTACTTTTGCAGAGGCTGTGGTACGAATATCTTTGGTGCAGAAATTATCTTTGACTGCAAGAGGCAGTCCAAATAATGCCAGTGAAGGGTCCGACCCTTTTGGTTTGTCATCAATAAAAGTCAGATAGGCATTTAGGTCTTCATTATATTTTTTCCCACGAGAAGAAAAGTACGAAAAAACTTCTTTTGCAGAAATCTTTTTTTCGTCAAGAAGTGCTTTCAATTCCGTGAGTGATTTTCCAAAAATTTCCATATTTTTATTTTGTCATCCCGACCAGAGTGGAGGGATCCCTCGACTACTCCTTCGACAAGCTCAGGATTCGCTCGAGATGACGTTTACAACGTCACATTAACCTCTTCACCACAAACTGCCCATTCTTTACATTTTTAGCATTTGCTGTTGACTCTTTTTGAGAAAATAACCTTTCGTTTTTGGCTCCATCTTTGAAAAATATGTTTGAAGCTTTGGTAGAGTGTGAAGTAGGTTCTACCTGTGAAGTATCTAGTTCATCTAAATTTTCAACATAAGAAATAGTTTCTGAAAGTTGTTTGCGATACATCTCGACGCTTTCATCAGATAGAGAAATATTTGCCAATTGGGCTATATGAAGTACGTCATCACGGGTAAGATCTTTAGTTTTGGACATGGAGTTATTATAGAATATGAAATCAAAAAAATCACAGGCTTATTTTTTCTAATGTTTTTTTAATCTGAATGGGTCTATTAAGATACAAACTAAAATAATGTTTAATGTTGTCCGGATAATTGCTTCTTCTCTTTTTAAGTGCTTTGTTAAAAAGATTTTTTGTATCCTCAAGTCCTTTTATAGCTATGAAGGTTTGCACATCATCCCAGTTGCCATAATTTAATACATGTTCCAATACCGACTCGTCAGATAAATCTTCTACGCTCTTTATATACCATGCTAAATACGGCTTTTTTTGAATAATATCCTGAACTTTTGCCATGATCTATTTTAACATATATAGCCCTCTATGAAGTACATCTTCGCGAGTGTTACTGATATTTTTCAATAGAATTACAAGGTTCCCATTAGCCCTTGTATAGCGCCACGAAATTCTTGATTATCAAATCCAGAGCCGTCAGATCCTGCTTTAGGAAAATAACGTGGTGCAGTTGTTACTCTGTTGTCAGAAACTTCTACAGCCAAACCACCCCAACCAACAGCTGTAAGAGCATCGAGAACTTCCTGACCAGAATGTTCTCCTGTCTCGTCGGGTATTTTTCCGTCTACTACAACAAGAGCCAGATTTGCTATTGCCTCTGGAGTTAAATCAGCAATATAAGTCAAGGCAACGATATGTTTCCTTAGAAATGAGACAGTCCATAGTACACTATGGACATGAAACAATTAACAAAAATAATATTAGCTTGGGAATTAGCTGAGGCAGAAATTCCTCGAGTACATATTGCAGAACAGTTAGAGATTGGACGTGCAACACTGTATCGGTGGTTAGATGGGATAGAAAAAGCTGGTAGTCTTACGT
>CALRFM010000091.1 GCA_943356515.1 Patescibacteria group bacterium | reverse complement strand
GGGATATTGGAATCTTGATCTTAATGCTTCAAATATAATTGATGATGTTAAAAATAGATACCCCATCATAATTGATTGGTTTAAACATAAACAAACTAAGAGAGGAGGGGTAAAAGTACTTGCAACTGGAATAAGGAGGTTTATACAACCATACACTAAATCTCATGGACTTTCTGTAGCTATATTATCACAGCAAGTACAAAGCGATCTCCAACAACGAGTTATTGATGAACTAGTGTTGAGAAAAAATATTTTCTAATCCCTCACCGGTATCTCTTTGAGCACTCTTGCAATATCTCCTGCAATGCTCAATTCTTGCATCTTTTCAAACTCGCACTCTTTACGAAGGGCTATTGTATCGGTGGTAAAAAAGGCTTCAATGGCTGAATTTTGTATTTTGCTTGCAGTGGCATTGGCAAAGTCACGGTGTACTATGGCAGCTATAGTACTCTTGGCGCCTTGCTCCATGGCAAATTCTGCAGAGTTTATTAGGGTGCTTCCACTGGTACTTACGTCATCTATTATTACGGCTACTTTACCTTTCACATCGCCGTATAGCGACAATGCTTTGCTTACATGTGCTTTATCTAAGTTGCGCTTTTTTTCAGTAACTGCCAAGTCAAAATTATCATGGCCAAAAAGTACTATTCCAAACTTGCGAGCTCGTTCTATGCCGCCCTGATCTGGTGAAACAATTGCAATATGTTCCGGCGTTACCTCTGTGCCTTTTTCATCAAAATAAGCATGTATTTTTTCGGCAAGTAAAGGAAATGCCGACAGATTTTTAAAGGGAATAGTAAATACTCCTTCAGTTGCCTCGTCGTGAAGGTTATACGTGAAGACCTTGTGTATTCCAATAGCTTCAATAAATTTGATTATTACACTGGCAGATACGCACTCTCCTGGTCTATGCTGTATATCTTGTCTGGCATAACCAAAGTATGGAATCATCGCTATCACGCGCCGTGCTTCTTCTCGTCGTAGAGCATCTGCCATAAGAAAAAGCTCCATAAGCATCGTGTCGGTTGGGTAGGCGGTGGTTTGAATTATTACGCAGGTATCGTGTTTTACATCTTCTTCTATGCGCACACGCACTTCAGAATTGTCAAATTTGGTTACTTCAGATTGAGCAAGTCCCAAGCCCATAGCTTGTGCTACTTCATGAGCTAGTTTCGGGTTAGATGTTCCAGAAAAGATTTTGATCATTGCTGATTCATTTGCAACAGTTTTCGTGCTGCTAATTCCTGTGTTTTTTTGACTGCTTCGTTTATAGCATCTGCTATGCGATTTTCCATAACGCCGTCAATCTCTACATTGATGATTCGTTGATCGCCGCGCATTATTATTACTACTCCGTCTTTTTCTACGGTTATTTCTTCCTGTTGAAGAGCGCTTTGCATCTGTTTTGCCTGTTGCTGAAGTTGTTGTAAATTACCAAGACCTTTGAGTGGATTAAACATGTTTTCTATTATAGAACTCTACCACCGCAATCTCAAGGGGTAATACTTCTATAGGAGATATTTTCATTAAATTATATGCTTCGTGGAGCAGCTTGACAAGCTGAGTTATCTCTCGCAATGAGAGGTTTATATCTATTCCGTCTTCCTGTTTTGTGGCCTTTTTTACCAAATATATACGCAGTTTTTGCAACATATCTTCTATGGCATGTTTTACATTTCCGCCACTTGCCACAAATTCGTCAATCCAATCTATAGCATCTTTCAATTCCTTACCTGCGATGATATGAAGTAATGAATCTTTTGAACGTATTCCTAGGTACACTTGAGCTTCTTTGAAATCGAGCTTTTTTTGTACCACCAATTCTTCTAACAGTTTTGTTGCATCTCGAAACGAATGTTCACTGTACATTGCAATAAGATCTTTTATCTCATCGGTTAATGTGAGCTTTTCATGAAGAGCGATTCGCTCAATCATATGAATAATATCTTCTTTCTTAGCTGCTCCAAAAGGAATACGCAAACACCGTGATATGATAGTTGTGGGAAGTTTTTCTTCATTGGTGGTAGCAAGTATAAAGATCACACTTTTGGGAGGCTCTTCTAGAGTCTTTAGGAGTGCATTAAATGCATCTGGGGTTATCATGTGAGCTTCGTCGATTATATATACGCGGTAGGTACTAGTCATGGGCATAAAAGAAACTTCGCGAATAAGACGTCGAATTTCATCGATACCTCGGTTTGAAGCCGCATCTTGTTCTACCACATCTGGGGAGCTTCCTGTTGTTATGGTGGTGCAGTTACTACAGGTATTACAAGGGTCATATGACGTTGTGTGTCCAGAAAACGCATTGTTTAGGCAGTTTATGGCTTTTGCTACTATGCGTGCGGTAGAGGTTTTTCCGGTTCCTTTTGGTCCGACAAATAGAAGTGCGTGAGGAAGTTTTTTAGATTGCAATAGATTGGCAATAGTGTCTCGGACATGAGAATTGTCTAGCTCCTCTATGGTGTTGGGTCGGTAGGTAAGGTAGTACATTATTTCAAAAATATATTCTGCAGCCCGTGCTTTATGAGTTCCTCCATCATGGCGTCAACGATCTTTTGTCTTTGTGCTGCAAGGAGTACTGCTTGTGGATAGCATATTACAATCTCGCCTACCACGTTTTCAGTTTTCAAAAGAGGATCTTCTCGATATGAAAAGGATAAAATAGGAAGTGCCACATGTTCATTTTTATAAGTAAGTGCCACCTGTTTCATTTTTCTCTTGCCAACAAATGCAATATTGAGCACAGAAGAAGATCCCGTATTGTGGGATTCCAATACACTTTGGGCATATTTCATCAAACGTTTCTTATTGAGTTTGTACCGTGAGGAGCTATAGATATTGATCATAAACCGATGTATTAACCACGGGTCCGTCGCTTCTTACGTCGTTCTTTTTCCTCTTCTTTTCGTACTTGAGAAGGTCTCTTATAGTACATTCGTTCACGAATATCATCCATGACTTTTCCATCAATGTAGAGTCTCGTGAATTTACGAAACATATTTTCATTTGAATCTCCTTTTTTCTTTGTTACAACGACCATTTAAGTAAGTTAGACACCTCGCTTTCATATCTTCACAAATTGTTAATCTGGGAACCTCAATTGTATTATACATCCTTTAGTATTGCAATAAGCTGTGCCATGGTTAACGAAGAGGGAACGCTATTGGGGTTTTTGGAAGAACCATTCAGAAGCATGTGGGTCGAAGCATGTAAAAACCATGTTGCTTTAGGGTCTCTTTTTTTTACGATATCGTACAGTGGGGTCAAGTCATACCCATCTTTTGGTTGGGTTTTGATTCTTACTTGAGAGTTTTCCGGGTCTCTGCGTACCACCACATCATATCCTACTTTAAGTGCATATTTTACTGAAACTTCATTTTTGGTCTCCATAAATAAGGTCTTTCCCCACCTTGTTGTTATTACGGCGCCCTCTCGCACCTCTTCTTCGGCATTCACATTACTTTTGACGTTTAATAGAATACTATCGAGAATGAGCATCACCGCATTCATAAGTTCAATATCGCTTGAAAGCTTGCTTCGCAGTGGGTAAATAAATTCATGTAAGCAAAATGCATAACGAATGTCTACGGGGTCTGGAAAGGCAACTTCGCCAAAATTGTCTATTTCATTGACAAAATGAGTCATGCGCTCGAGCGCGTCCATATCTCGTTCTTTTATATATCCTTCTTCAGCCAGGTAATCAAATACTCGTTTGGTGGCTGAAAGTCGCTCACTAAATTGATGATGGTCAAATGTACCCAGTCCCGTATCTACGTGCATTATGTCAGGGTCTGAATCTGGTTTCATTCCATTCAGGCTCTGTCCAGCTGGTACAAACTCATACTCAGCACGTTCCCAATCAGGGAAATAGCGCGTTATGAGCCATGCACTCGCTATAGCGTCTAGATCTGGGGACATGTGAGTTACGATTGTTTTTGCCATATTTTTATAAAATGCTTACGTTATTATATTGTCATGCTGTCCCGAGGACTCGGGATCAGCATCTTTAATTCTCTTCATAACTTCATCAACACCTATCAATTCACTTTCTTTCTCATTTCTCTTTTTCCATTCAATCTTATCTTCAGTGCGTTTAGATATGACGAGTCTTATAGGATTTCCAATGAGGTCAGCTGTGGCAAATTTTTCTCCGGCGCGTGCCTCTTCACGGTCATCGTATAATACTTCTATACCTGCATCTAGCAGCTTATGATAAAGTTTTTCAACGTTCTCTTTTATTTGCGCATTGTGCAAATCGAGCCCAATTAAATGTACAAGGTAAGGCGCCACTTGAACTGGCCATATGATGCCCTGTTCATCGTGGTGTTTTTCTACCAAAACACCCATTACACGAGTTGTACCTATGCCATATGAGCCCATATATATCGGATGTTTTTCACCAGTTTCATC
>CALRFM010000090.1 GCA_943356515.1 Patescibacteria group bacterium | reverse complement strand
TAAACTTCCCCCTTTTAAGGTCATATTTGATAATGTGTACGTACCACTATACGGGCGTATTTCAAAAATGCGAAATGTAGAAGAACCAGGAGTTGTTACTTGAATAGTCACATTAGTGCCACTTCCTGCAGTATTGTCACCATCGATATTGAAATTCTTTTGCCAAATAAGCGCAAACTGAGAGGAAATAGTAATGGTTTCGTTTCCAGAAGAAAGATTGAATGTTATAGTGTTTCCATCTGATCCGCTTGATTCAATATCCAATATTGCCTGTCGCAAAGACCCTGCTCCCGAATTATCGTTGTTGGTCACTATCTGATCTGCAGCAAAAATAGCAGAATTGTAGCACAAAAAATACGCAACCAAACTTATGGCTGCAAGATAATATCGTCTCACTATTTCATTGTACTGATACAATATTTTACTTACAAGAGTAGGGTAGGCTTACCTCGTAAAACGAAATATTATTATATCTTCTCTCCAATAAGAATATATGAGAGTGGGATTTTTTTAAATTTCTCCAATGGTTTGAATATATACGAGATGTCATATGGGTATTCTTCAAATATTTTGAGCATTACCCCATGAGATATCATCGCCATAATAACTTCAGAAATTCTATGCCCAAACCAGTACTGCGGAAGTGATTCATATGTCGATCCATCATAATAATCTAGAGAGGCAACTTCTTTGTTTGCTTTTTTATTGAAGTAAGACATGGTAATTTTGGGCGAACCATCAGCACCTTTTTCAGGTGTTTCGATCATATTTACAAACGGGTGCAGTTCATAGATAAATAGAGTTCCGCCTTTTTTGAGAAGCCGCGCGCATACTTCAAAAAATGCGCTTACATCTGGCATCCAGCTGATCACACCAATCGAGATATATACTATGTCGAAGGAATCATCATATTTTTTCGGTACTTTGTATACTTCAGAACACACAAATTCAGCCTCAATATGAGATGTATCCTTAAGCTCATTTGCTTGACGAATGAATTCTGAAGAGATATCTATCCCCACCACTCTCTTTGCTCCCAGATTCTTTATCGACAGTAATTCTCGACCATTATTGCAACCAAGTTGAATAACTGATTTTCCTTTTAATCCAATTTCAAGAAGTTTTTTAGTTTCTAATGTATCAAGTAATGAGAATTTCGGTTTTCTGAAATCGTTGATAAGTTTTTCGAACCGGGCTTTTTCGTGAATGGGCGCCACCTGATTCCATGCTTTTCTGTTGGCTTCGATATAATCTTTTGGTTTCATAGAACAAGAATTAAAAGTCTACAATTTCCACTGGGTAATAGATAATGATTGGCTCTTCATAGGGGTGAATTTCTTTAATGACCTTTATAATATTTGACAATTGTTCTTCCTTGCACAAAGTCTCAATTTTTTCCTCTTCCACTTCTTCTAGAACCCCCACTTTGCCTTTTGTGGGATGTGCTCCGTTAAGGCCGATCCCTCGACCAATACCAGTTGTAGAAAAAGATCCATGTTTATAATTTCCTATTCGACCAGCTCCAGCTGTTCCTAATGCATCTCTGAGTTTTTGCGCATCTTCCACAGGCACATTAACGGTGATTTTTAAGTATGTTGACATAGATGTATTATACGCTTCAATAAGAATGAAAACCAAACTAGGTTATAAAACATAATTGGTTATTGGATTCTTGATATACTGATAAAGATGCACAATCTTGATGAATTCAAAAAAGTAGCACTTGATGCCACACAAAAAGCTTCAGAAAGAATCATGTATTATTTTCAAAATCTCCCAAAAATAGAAACAAAGATTGATAATACCCCTGTCACCAAAGCCGATCGAGAAGCCGAAGAAATAATCATTTCTACCATCAAAAGGGCATTTCCTTCGCATGGATTTTTGGGGGAAGAATTTGGAAAAGACAAAGAAGACGCCGAATTTACTTGGATTATTGATCCTATTGACGGAACAAAAAATTTTATTCATGGACTGAACTTTTTTGGAACGATCTTAAGCTTAAAATACCAAGGAAAAATAATCCTCGGTATTTCAAATATGCCCGCTATCGGAGAACTGCTCTATGCTTCAGAAGAAGAGAAGACTACCCTCAATGGCAAGCCTACCCATGTATCTCAGATACAAAGACTCGAAGATAGTTTTGTCAATTTTAATCCATCAAAATTCGAAAATGAGAAGTATCTCAGTATTGTTAAAGCTGTTGATAAAAGGGTGATCAATATGAGAGGGTTTGGCGATACATATGGATATCATTTGGTAGCAACGGGAAGGTCTGAAGTCTTTTTTGAAATGGGACCAAAAGCATGGGATATTTCTGCGTTTCAAATAATCATAAAGCAAGCGGGAGGCACATACTCAAACTTTGAAGGTGATGAGTACGCATTAGGAGAAACTTCTCTTGCAACCAATGGATTACTTCATGAAGAAATGTTAAGAATCATAAAAAATCATAATACTTGATACGTATTGAGCTCATTTTTATGTGATAACCAACTACATCAATAGAATTACTCCAAACATCACAAGAAATGCTGCGATGATTTTACGAAATAAATTGGTTCTTTCTTTTAATACAATAACTGCCAACAATACCGTAACTATGACTTGAGCTTGGCTGATTGGAGCGATTTGTGACGCTGGACCTTTTGTTAATGCAAAAACGTATGCGATTCCTTGAACCGAACTAAGTATTCCCAGTGGCATCATTTTTTTGAGAAACTCTGGTTTAACAAAATCTCTCCATTGTTTTAATGCTTTGGGATAAATCAGCAAAAGAATAAATCCGATCATGAAATTACCAATTGCTATGTATGAGATAGGTTCATAATTTTTTAGATTAAATACATCGACAACTACCGCTAAGCCGTAGAAGAACGCCATTGCAAGTGAATACACAACCCCTTTGTTAAAAAACTTAGCCCCTTTTTTAAAGTTAGTTACAAGAAATATTGAGGCTAGTATGATGATGGTACCTAAAACCTTTTGACCATTAAATGATTCGTGTAAAAAAAGCATGGAGGCAACAATCGTCACCAAAGCTCTTATCGAGGTGAGTATCGTAACTTCAGATGACTCAAGCAACTGCAATGCTTTAAAAAGAAATATCGTCCCAATTCCCCATAAAACTACTGCTAACATAAAGCCTATGAGGTTTGCGTTTAAAGGAAGAGGCTGGAAGCCATGTATCATTGCAAATACCAGATTGATGACTCCTAGTAACAAATGGAAAATAATGGCGTAAGAATAAGGATTACTTTTATCATCCTTCATCAAGATTCTTTGCAAGATATTTGCAATAGAAACGATAAAGACACTCAGTAGGGTAAGCGAAAACCAGTTCATATAATCTCAACAGGATAATACATAATAACCGGTTCTTCGTATGGATGCGCATGTTTTATAGCATCTATGACTTTTTGCACATCTTCATTTTTACAAAAAGTTTCTATCTTTTCTTCGACAACTTCTTCAAGAACTCCGATATCTCCTTTTGCTGGATTTGCACCATCTTGTGCTTTTCCTCTTCCAATACCTTTTGTAGAAAATGATCCATGACAATAGTTACCCAGTCTTCCTGCTCCTGCTTTGCCCATCGCATCTCGCAGTTTATCTGCATCAGCTTCGGGGACACTTACGGTGATTTTAGTATATATTGACATACGGATATTGTACCATCGGGAGGGACTAACATTCTACGTCTTGAATACTCGAATCCTGTCGTAAATGAATGGATGGGTCAGAAAAAATCTCGCAATCGGTGAAGTCGTTTTTTCGACTTTTACTCCATTTTCTTTTTCATAATATTTCAATAATCGTTCAAGAAAGCGAGCAAATGCTGTTTTATCCCTCAATACATCATAGGCATATTGATCAGCAAGTCTTCCCTTTATATAACTTTGATTTAAAGAATATGTGACAACATATTGGCCCAAAATAAGAAATGGTAAATACCGCAACAACAATGATCAATAATACCCACGGAGTTCTCAAATAATAGAAAAAGAAGGTGCTTAAACTTACCAATACCGCTCCGATAAAATAAAGAGCCAATACGCGAGCAAATCTAAAATGTTTTTTGAAGAATTTTTTCATATACGAACTAAGCCACGCTGTATTGCCCAAGTTTTTTTCCCAAGTCTTGATAGAATTTTTGGAGTTGCTGAAGTGTGAGGGACTTAAGCATTTTAGGAAGAAACTGAAATTCTAAAACCGACATACAATCCCCTGCAAACAAATATGGATCAATTTCTATTTTGAATTTTTTCATACTATCTTCACGAATATTCCAAAAACTGTTTTCTTGGAGGAGAAAATATACATCTACGAAGTCTTTGATTTCCAATCTCTGGGTGAGTGTAATAAGTTTATTTGCTGCAATATCTTGCAAACTGTCGATTTTAAGGTTCTCCCGAAATTGCTGGGGAGCGAGTAGCTGTTCATAAGGGTAT
>CALRFM010000089.1 GCA_943356515.1 Patescibacteria group bacterium | reverse complement strand
CTTCTTCACGGCCTTCACTTCCTCCATGCTCAACTGGTTTGCCCGTAATGACTGCTTTCAGAGTAGACTTATTTTCTGTTGAATCTGACATAATCTCTGCATACTCTTCTACAATCCATTGCATGATTTGAGCAGTAGTGTTTACGTCTGGTGCAGGCACATCGATGGTTGGACCAATAACATGTGCAATACGTCGTACAAATGATTTAGTAAGCCGTTCAAGCTCACCGGTGCTAAGAGACTTCGGGTCTACTTGAATGCCACCTTTACCGCCTCCAAATGGCACATTCACCACGGCATTTTTCACCATCATCCAAAATGCCAGAGCTTGGGCCTCATCTTCATTGACTTGAGGGTGATAGCGAAGTCCACCTTTATAAGGACCCAACAGAGAATTGTGTTGCATCCGATAACCATGAAAGAGTTTATAAGAACCGTCATCCATCTTTACGGGAATCGATACGCTTACTTTACGCTCAGCTGTGGTAAGGAGGTCTAATACATCTTCTGGAGTCTTGAGATGTATTGCCGCTTCACGTAGTTGCTCAGTTGCTTCTTTGAAAATATTCATAGTATATTCATACCCTATCATACTTTTTTTGACTTTTCAAGAGATTCGTTGTTTTCTTCGTTAGAATGCATTATTTCGTCTGGTCTGAGCAAATTGTGAATCATCGATTTTGCTTCTTTTCCCTGCACATTGATAAGAATAACCACTTGATCGTGGGAAACTTGCAAAATCGCTTGATCAATATGTATTGATTTAATATGATGGTCGGGCGTATGAACTTCAATATGAGTATTAACAATCGACATAAAAAAGCTGTGTTCAGGCAGAATATCAAATTCACCAATAGGGCTTCTACAGGTTACCGTTACGGCCGTACCTTCGAATAAGGTTTTTTCAGGAGACATGATAAGCACGGTGAGGAGTCCCATAGATTATTTCTTACTTAAATCTGTTAAGGTAAGGATATTTTTGAATGTTTCGGGAGGGGTTTGATCGTGATCCCCGTTTAAAATAGATTCAATATCGGCAATGGTGTTTTTGAGTGGCACGTATGTGCTCTTATTGGCATTATCGCCTGATGCGGTCACAAATGGTTGGGTCATATAGTTTTTGATTATTTTGGCCCGTTTATAGATTTTTTGGTTGTCTTTAGAAAGCTCTGCTTCACCTATAAGTGAGGCAATTTTATCTAAATTCACCGCTTCTTTTACAATCTTTTGTGCTTGTAAATAACACTCGTAATGCTTGGCTCCTATGACATCGGGGTTTAATGCACTTGAATTGGAAGCAAGCGTGTCAATTGCGGGGAAATGACCTTCCTGATAGATCCAACGAGAGAGCACCACACGCGCATCAAGGTAGGGGAGAACTGCCTGTACTCCAGGGTCGGTAATATCGTCAGATGGCACATATACGGTTTCAAACGTGGTAACACTGTTCTCTGACGTGGAATAGAGTCTCTCGTGGAGCTCAGCCATGTCTGAGGACAAGGTAGGAGGGTATCCACCCTCAGATGGGATCTGACTCATAAGAGTACCCAGTTCATACCCAGCTTGAGCAAATCGATACATATTATCGATAAAGACGAGAACATTTTTTTGTTCAATGTCTCTAAAATACTCGGCCAGTGCCACCCCTGCATAACCCGTGCGGTACCGTACCGCTGGATTCTGGCTCATCTCACCAAAAACGAGCGCAACTTGTGGCAGCACGCCAGTCGATTCAAGCGACTCTAAGAGTTCCTGGCCTTCGCGACTACGCTCACCAATACCGGTAAACACCGACATATGTGACTCCCCTTGTTGAGTGCTTACATTGTGAATAATTTCAGTTAAAAGCACGGTTTTACCTACCCCTGCACCACCAAACAACCCAATTTTACCTCCCTTCAAAAGCGGGGTAAAAAAGTCCAACACTTTAATCCCCGTCTCAAGAATTTCGCTCGGAACAATAATGTTTTGTGGGTTGGTATTTGATGCAAATATTGAAACATGGTGCGTAAAATCCAAATCTTGTTTACCATCAATGGGCTCACCAAATACATTTATTGCACGTCCGTACAATTGTTTCCCAACGGGAAGCGATAATGTTTTACCGGTATTTACTACTTCTGCACCGCGTGCATATACATTTGTAGGGGTAAGTGCCAAACAATATACCGAAGTAGGGGAGGAGGAAGCATACACTTCCATAAGTGCGCCATCTGCTCCATCAACCGTATATAAATCATATCGTTTGGGGGGATCGTCATAATACTCAACTTCCACGATGTGTCCTTTAATTTTTGAAATGGTTCCCTTTTGTTTTAACATAAGTTATGTGTTTATTATTCCATACATACCAGTCATTCTGTTCATCTGTTTCCGCTGTTCTTCTGTTGATTTGATTTTCCTTATAGTTCTGTCAAGTACTTTAGTTTGTTCTTTAACATTCCCCAAGAGTGACTCCATGGCTTTAATGCGAGATGCATGGCGTGCAAGTTGAGAATCAAACAGTGATTGACGTACTAAAGAGATGGTTACGGTGTCATTTAAAAATGAGGCTATTTCTTCACCCGATGGTTCAAACGCATAGCGAGGAACATCTTTTTTATTTCCTTCTGTTTTTGCGCGTTCTTTTTCTTGTGCAAGAAGCGTATCTATACTCATAATCTCCGAACGTGCAGGTTCTTGAGTAAGGACCGTTTTAAACTGAGCATAATATACATACACTTTTTTATATGCCAACAGTGTTTGGATAAGTTTTGCCATGTGTTTATACTCAAAATCACTATCAGGAATGTCGAAATACTCGTATTCGCTTTTATTATCTTGCTCAAGTAAATAATCTTTTCCTACACTCCCAATGACAATGATATCGCTTTGTTGATCTACATCTTGCATAAAAAATCGAAATGTCTGGCGTAAAATATCGCCATGAAAGCGCGCGTTTGCGGTAATAAGAACGCGCGCGATATCTTTGGTGGCATGACTCAGAGATGCGACATTTTTTAAATAAGGATAAGAATATCGTAACGACATATATATAGCAGTGAGCTTTTCTGCAAACAAATGAGCGTGTTGTATGCCATCGCGGGTACTTCTCATACGCATAACTGCTATCTCTTGATAGGCTGTAGCTATAGTTTGCAGCGTATCCATAAGTGCGATATCGCTTATGATGCTATTTTTGTTGAGCATATGTTGGCTATATTTGAGTCCTTTTTCAGGGCTAATAAATAATCTGACAAAGATTCTTCGGCGATGAGTCTTTGCATGACCTCATTTCCTTGAACATCTTCGTGATAATCCATGAGTTTTTTCAGAAGCGTATTGTATTGGATCTGATTGGTAAGTGGTGTAAGATTGAGCCAAATAATGCCAAATAAGATAACTTGTACATCTCGGGGTATGGTAGTTCGCTCTTGGCGAATCATAAGCTGAAGTGCCTCACCTTTTTGAAGGATGCGAACTGATTCTCCCGACAATTCACTTCCCAAATGTGACATGCTTTGAATTTTAGTAAATTGACTCAAAATTGACAGTACTTCTACGCTAATACTTCGCAGGAGTTTAGACTGAGTTTGACGTCCTACACGAGTTACCGAGAGGGGAATGTTTATGGCGGGGCGGTAGCCTTTATTGTAAATATCTACATCAAATAATATGTGCCCATCAGTCATACCCATAAGATTTGTAGCTATGTATCCACTAATATCTCCTTCTACAGTGGTAGCTATGGGGAAACAAGTTATAGAAACATTTTTTTTCTTAGGGTGAACAAAATTACCCGCCCGCTCTAGAAGTTGGGCATGGGTGAAAAATATGTCTCCTGGATACGAATCTCTTCCTGGGAACCGTTGACTCAAGAGAGATACTTCTCTATATGCTTGACCGTGAACCGAAAGATCGTCCATAATCATAACCACATCTTGACCTTTATCTCGAAAGTACTCTGCCACAGTCATGGCTGTGTAGGGAGTAAGGTAGATCATGCTCGACACATCTGATGCAGTTGAGGCAACGATGACCATATTTTGCAATACTCCTTGCTGATAAAGTTGTGAAGTAATCTGTTTTATTTCACTGCGACGTTTGCCTATTGCAGCATATATGCCCACCGTACCCTCGCTTTGTATTTGGTTTATGAGTATCGAAAGGAGTACCGACGTTTTCCCGGTTTTCACATCGCCAAGCACCAGTTCGCGCTGACCCTTCCCCAGCGGGAGCAAGAGGTCTGTTATAGTGATGCCCGTTTTGAGTGATTCGGTAATACGCACACGATCTTGTACTCCGGGTGCTGGACGGAATAGTTCGCGTGTCTCGCTGAGCTCAACTTGTGCATTGGTAGATAGAACGGTTCCCAAAGCATCTATGGTTTGTCCTCGCAAACCATCGCCTATGGTAACACTGGCTTGTTTCATGGTTCGGGTGGCATGAGTGCCCAGAGGAATAGGTTCGTGGGTAAATACCAATGCGTGTACGCGATCTGATTCAATATCCATTATCATACCTGACATACCATTTTCAAACAGTATGATTTCGCGTGCCTTCACATCTGGTAATCCATCGATATATACGAGCGGATGTTTGGACTCTATTACCGTT
>CALRFM010000088.1 GCA_943356515.1 Patescibacteria group bacterium | reverse complement strand
GCCTAAGTGCAAAGTTGTAAAAATCCTCTTTGTTATTTCTCAAATGGGGACTATACATAGTTTCTTTATTAAAGACAATTGCGCGAATTCTATATGTAGTTGATCTTATCTCTGATAAAAATGCAGTTCGCAATTTGCGATTGCACTTATTAAATTTAAACTCAAAAGAATAAGGTTTTCCTAATGATTTGCGAAGCTTTTTGATCTTTAAAGCCGCCTCTTCTGCTGCAAGCTCTTCATCAAAAACAACAAGAGCTATAACGAAATGACTGCTAGATCCTCGTGAAGTTTTGAATCCAGGGTCACCGGATTCGTCTATAAATACCAGCATATTCAATTATATCAGTAAGCTTTTCCAGGTTAGAAGAAAAGCAATCTCTCTCTGTCATCCAGAGGCGTAGCCACGTCTGACGTGGCAAAGCCGAAGGATCCAGTTCTCTGCCGTGCCCTTCCGTAGCTTTAGCGAAGGAGGGTCATTCCCGACCCGATCGGGAATCCAGAACACTGTCATTCTGAGCGAAGCGAAGAATCCATCTCCATGTCATGCTGAATTTGATTCAGGATCTTCCGGCTTTTTCATTATATTGTCGTGCTCTGTCATGCCATATTCCAGTATTCGAAGTTTGGTTATGTGCGGATTTTTTTATTCAGTTATTCAGGAAGTATCGATGCATCATCTCCATTTGACCAAATCCTAGCACGTTCAAAGGGCTTAAAATTTTCTGGTTGATGATACGATCTTCTAGTTTCGCTCAAATTAAATGCATAGTAATTCACCATTGCGATATCGGCACGTTTTAAAAATCTATACTCACCGTGTTCGAGGTAATTATGTTCATAGCCGAGAGTCACATATGCCTTGAGGTTTCTGTATTGTACGCGTGCTGGTAAACTTTCGTGCATTCTTCCCACAAGAATCAAACCATATGGATCAGGTTCCGGAAGTTCATACCCATGGTAAAGACTCACGCTATCCATTGAAACGAAATTTAACGCTAATCCTTCTTCAGGTGTAATGCCAAAAACAAGATTTGACGTGATTATTGGGTCTGTGGTCTTATAAGATTGTGGTATTGGAAATCGTTTTGCAGGCTCTCTGCGCTTGAATGGTCTGAGTTGATAAATTAGAAATGGATTTAAACCAATTTCCATTTGGTAAACCCAATCGGAATCAATTATTCCACTACCTTCTACCTCTTGATAAATTCCCATTGCATCTGAAATTTGGTCTTTTGTTATTCCCCAATCTGCGTTCGTTTGCCATAATCCCTGACCATCAGCATATCGAGCAAGCGTATAAGAAGGTTTCCAGTTTGATTCCCTATATTCTTTTCTGTCTACATATTGCATATCAATTCTATCCAGAACATGAGGATGCCTCAGAATGCTCCCTGCTATATTACTTTTAGATTGCTCTTGTAGAAGGACATGTACTTCGGAGGTAAAGGGTTGGTCCCAATCAGCGGCGTGAATTCGCAATGCTTCGCTTGAGGCAGTTTGTTTAATTAATCGAATTGCATCTTTAAGCTCTTCTGCTGTTGTGACATCTCGAACAGTAGGTAGAACATCAATATAACCATGCATGTCGTTTTGATGTGAACCACGGACGATAAGTGGCTTTGGTAAATCCCTGAGTGCTGCTTCAATCAAATTTGGTCTTCCAAGATCTGGATAATAGAGGTACCGAGACTTAGGAACAGGAAATCCAGCTTCTTCCAAGGATCGAGTAACCTCTAATTTTCCTCCCCCTCGCTCGATTGGTATTGGTGGACCTTCTTTATACATAATATGATCTAATTTGTACTATTATAGCAAACTTTTTTGAAACACTAGAGTACTATGAGTCTAAGTCCACCTCGCTCCAAACATCTCCTGTTGCGTAAGAGTTCACGGTCTTTGACACACATGTCATTCTCGAGGAGTGGTAACGACGAAGCAATCTCTAAATTATTTGGATTGCCGCGCTTCATTTCATTCCGCTTGCAATGACATACTATGGTATATTTCCACCAAATGAGAAACTATCTGAGGAATAAATTTCGCAGGGTTCTCATCTAGAATGGTATCATAGTATATATGTCCAAAATTCGTATACTATTTATCGGCTTTCTCATATGTTTTGCCTTAATAGCTGCCAAATTACTGTATATTCAGGTTCTTCAGCCCGATCATTATTCAGCAGACTATACCCAAACACAAAAGATTGCACCAACGAGGGGACGCATACTTGATAGAAACGGTGAGCCACTGGCCATAAATCAAACCAAGTATCAACTGTATGCAGAGCCAAAGAATATTGAGAAAAAATTTCAAGTTATAGAACTGTTAGAAAAAGAGCTTCAGATTGGGGAAGCTACGTTAGAAGCTCGACTTGATATGAGTAAAGATTGGGTGTCACTTCAAAATGGACTGACAAAAGAAAAGCGCCTGGCCATTGAAAAATTGGAAATTGAAGGGTTGGGCTTTCGAGAACAAGAAGATAGGTACTACCCAGAGGCATCGCTTGCGGCTCACCTCATTGGCTTTTTGGGGAAAGACGATAGGGGAAGTTCTATTGGGTATTTTGGTGTTGAAGGGTATTACGATAAAGATCTGGCTGGTTTGCCGGGGGTACTCAAATCTGAACGAGACTTATTTGGCCGAACTATATTTATCGGAAATCAGGAGCGGATAGAGGCAGCCAATGGCCGTGATATTGTACTGACGATAGATAAATCGGTGCAACATATTATCAAAGAGCAACTAAAAATAGCTATTGAACAATTTAAAGCTAAATCTGCATGTGCTCTGGCAGTAAAACCTCAAACCATGGAAGTGCTGGGAATGGCGTGTTTGCCAGATTTTGACCCGACAGAATACTATGATTTTGCAGAAGAAGATTTTATAAACTGGGTAATCTCTAGTACCTATGAACCGGGATCTACTTTTAAGCCACTGGTAGTTGCTGCAGGACTGGAAGAAGGGGTCATAAAACCAGATGATATATTTAATGAATCGGGTCCTACCCGCATAGGAGACTACACCATACAAAACTGGAACGACAAATATGAAGGAAAGATAACGATAACAAATGTTCTAGAGAAATCATCTAATGTGGGAATGGTGCATATTGGTCAAGAGTTAGGAAAAGAGAAACTGTTTGATTATGTGGAGCGGTATGGCTTTGGTGAATTTACCAATATTGACCTGCAAGGAGAAACGGCAGGTCAGGTAAAGCCGTATTCCGAGTGGTACCCTATAGATGCAGCAACCATGGCATTTGGACAAGGAGTATCAGTTACCGGCATGCAACTCGTTCGTGCTTTTGCATCAATCATAAATGGCGGAAATCTGATGCGCCCCTACGTAGTGCAAGAGGTTATAGAAGACGGCGTATCTAAAAAACGAGAGCCTCAAGTAGTACAAAGAATGGTAAGTGAAAAAACATCTGCTCAAATGCGCAAAATGCTTGCATCCACCGTGAATCATGCAGAAGCCAAATGGGACATTCCAGAAGGGTTCACCTTTGGAGGAAAGACAGGAACTGCTCAAATAGCTGTTGACGGAACCTATGATGCCAGTAAAACCATTGCATCATTTATTGGGTTTGCTCCAGCAGATGACCCAGCATTTCTGATGTTGGTGGTAGTGCAGGAACCTGAGTCTTCCGAATGGGGATCAGAGACGGCGGCACCACTCTTTTTCGATATTGCAGAAGAGCTTCTGATATATTACAACGTGTCTCCGAGTTAGTTGCTACTTCAACGCATACGCAGGAACATCGCCGTATATGGGCTCATTGTATTTGCCGAACTTGAGTTCCGCAGCATGAGACGCAGTGAGCGTATATGATTCTAGTTTATATATTTCCTGTTCGTAATCTATGTTTTCTTGTTCTATGCTGGTAAGCTCCGATTCATAATAATTGATCTCATCGCTTAAGGTAATGCCATGCATAAAAAGCGTGATATTTAATCCGACAAGAAGGACGATTGCGCCGATGATAGTAGTATTGATAGTTAATTTCATGTTATTTTTTTTGTAAAACTCGCAAATGTGCTGATCGTTCAAACGACTGTAAGGGTCGGACCCTTTCGACATTGATAGCTCCCATCTTTTTTACCAATCTATCTTCAAGTGAATGAAAGGTGATAGTTACTATCACTCCACCAGATTGGATTAATCCGAGCGCTCCTTCGAGCCCTTTCTGTATCTGTTCAAGCTCACTATTAGTTATGATACGAATAGCCTGGAATATGCGCGCATATACTTTATGTCTTGGTTCTTCTTCAGGGACTACCTCATTAATGACATTTTTTAAATCTCCTACGGTAGCGAAGGGCTTTTTTCGACGGTGACCCAGTATTCGCTTGGCGATATCTATAGAGTATTTTTCTTCTGAGTACTTCATGATGTCTGATATAAGCTCCTCACCTTGAAGTGAGTTTAATAGTTCTGCAGCAGTTTCCCCTTCTTCACCAAGCCGCATGTCGAGTGGCTCTTGGTTGTTTTTGTAAGAAAAGCCTTTCCCACTTTTTGAAAGCTGTTCCATAGATAACCCAAAGTCAAACAGTATGCCATCAACATGCTCAAGATGATTCTCTTTCGCTATAGCTACGATATCTTTGAATAATCCT
>CALRFM010000087.1 GCA_943356515.1 Patescibacteria group bacterium | reverse complement strand
TGAACATTAAGGACAAAACTGTAGAAATCCGATTTTGGTTTAACAAACAATTAATGGGGGTGACAACAGTTGAAATGAGTAGCATTCCAATAGTCTCATTTTAACTTTTAAAATATCGAAACTGTCCCATTTTAACTTTTTGCTAACACATTAGTTCTTTTGTATAATGACTAGTGTATCTATGAAATATATTCTTAAACATCCTATTCTTCTTATTATAATAGTCCCGGCGTTCATACTCACGCTTATTCGATTTATTCTTGATGGACAAAATGGATGCGCTGTTGGACAGTGTGGTTTTATTATAGGTTCAAATTATCGAGATGGGATATGGTTTCAGGCAGTCGCATCTACAGCATTCAAGACATGGCCATTTCAAATGCCCAACTTTGCTGGCGCACCACTGAGTGGATATCACTATTTGCCAAATCTTATCGCATATCTTCTTTCCAAAATGGGCATACCGATAGTCGTTACATTTTATAAGATCATACCGATTGTTTTTATGAGTGGGTTAACTCTCTTATCAATCTCATTTGCTCGAAAGGTGAAAGATGATATACGATTTGTATTGTTATTTTTGTTCTTTATTTTTTTTGGCATGCATTTGTCTTTAATTTTGTCTTTATATCATTATGGCATTATTCAAAACCATGCGTTAATAAATACATTTCAGGCGACACGACTTCTTGAAAGTCCACATACTGCCCTTGCACTACTGGCACTTCTGGGAACATTAATTATTTCTTTCAAGCCAAAACGATCTCTTCAAGATATTGCAATGACCAGTATCCTACTCTTTCTTACAATTGGGACAAAGTTTTATGTGGCATTTTCTATGGCAACAATATTACTTGTTTTTGAACTATTAACTCTTCTTAAGACCAAAGATATTCGTATATTTATTTGCAATGGCCTTATGTATGGAGCCGCTTCCGTTATTGCTCTATTACTTTTCTATAATCCATTCCAAGCGAGTACTAATGGATCAATATTTATATTTGCTCCGTTTATTACTGTCCACCACCTTATAGAAACATCAGATTTGTTTTATAACAACAATCTTATTCTTGCGCGATATTATCTTTATGAGCATGGATGGTCTCCACGCCTTGTTGGTATAGAGTTCTATTCGATAATACTTTTTGTTGTGTACTATTTCGGAACCCGAGTCATTGGATTTATACATATATTACAGCAGATAATCAAATATCAATTCCATGATCTTGAGCTTGCCATAACGATCTCAGTTTTTGCCTCAATAGGCATGTCAGTTATGTTTGTCCAACAAGGAGATTGGTTTAATCCCATCCAATTTGCCGTTCCAGCTGCATTTCTCATGAATCTCTTTGCAGCAAAATTTCTCTATGAATTATTATGTAAATATAAAAAAATTGGTTACGTTATGATTGTTATCTTTGTTCTTCTCACGCTTCCTGCCAATCTCATAAACCTTTCATACCTTACTCATCCGGCACGATTGGTAATAAGTTATCCAGAAATGAGTGCACTCAAATTCCTCAAAGAACAACCTGATGGCTCTGTATTTGTTCCAACAGATGGTATTGATATGGCTTATGTAACGGCGTTTAGTCAAAAACCTTCGTACTTTATTTATGAAAATGGAGCAACAAATGCAGGGATTGATATAAAAGAGCGGGCAACAATTGCAAAAGAGCATCCAGCTGAACTTATCGAAAAAAACCAAGTGGACTATTTATATATTCCACATGCGTATGAAAAACAGACAGAACTTATTGATGCGTGTACTGCATCAACAAATCATGACATAATCTTTACAAATGAAGAAGTGTCTATTTGCTCCCGTATAAAGTAAATCCCAACAGTTCATTTTTGCCTTTTATAGTTGTGATCATATTGAGATCTGGCTTTTCTGGGCAGTTATGTCTATTTACAATAAGTGAATGCGCTGGAGCTTCAATCACTTTTTCAGTTGGACAACTGGCTTCAATAAAAAATATATTATCAATAGATTTAATATAAGCATCTTTCTGAAATTGTCCTGCTAAGTTCTTATCAAAGTTATGCGTAACAAATAAATAGTACAGAGAAGTGGCTCCTTCTGCTGGAACATAGATACGATTATATTCATCTTTGTGATCTTGAATATCATACATAAGCTCCATATGTGCATCATTGCGACGCATCGCAGTAAACTTATCACTTTGTACAGAATATTGATGCCAAAAGTAGATGAATTCTCCCAAGATGGCGATTATGACAATGCTGATAACGATCTTGCGATATGGTACAAACCACAACTTATACATGCCATATGCTGCGGGAATGACAAGTAATATTCCTAAAAATACTGACCGATGAATATTGGGTGATCCATAATATGTTATAGCTGCTGGGAGTGGTGCCAGAAGGAGAAGATAAAAATAGTACCAGATGGCTGAGGTATTGATCTTGATCGTTTTGGCCTTCAGGGGTGAAATCGCAACAATGATGAGTGCGAGATAGGTGAGGTAGAGGAGCCCTTGATCTGGAACATCATACCTTGATTCAGCTCCACCAGAAGTAAATAAAAAGTTAGGAGAAAAATAGGTAACATATTGACGAATAAATTCTCTTCCATACCCTACTACTTTATTATGAAATATTCGCGCTCGTAGTACGTCATTTTGCCCCACATTAAATATTTGCTCTTGAGTACGAATACTTACGCCAGATAATTCGCTAAAGATGGATGTTTGCATAAACCTTCCACTCCCCCAAGATGTAGTACTAATATAGAAGGTAAGACTAGCAAAAAAGATAAAAGCAATACCTATGCTCATAAATATATTCTTATACTTACGAACTTGTGGAAACAAGAATGGCAATGGAATAAGCACCAATGGCACATATATTCTAAAAGGATGATAGATAAAATAAGTACTAAAGAGTAGAACTAATGCGATGATGAGATGTCTTGATGTTCGATTCATTAAATACGAAAGAATCAACACGATACCGCATAAAAAGAGCGTACTTCCTATAATGCCTTCTACAGTAGATCGGGATAGAATAATATGCCATGGAGATATAGCTACAAATAAAGCTGATAATAGTGCAACTTGCTTATTCCCAAATATATATTTTGCAAAATGATACATAGGGAAAATAATAAGTGATCCTAAAAGAGCTGTGGGGAACCGCACTGCAAATGCCGTTATGCCAAATAGGTACGTTGAAGCTCCAGCAAGATACATAGGACCAATAATATAGTAGTCACCAAATTTATCAAAAAACCATATTGGCCACGGATTTGAATATAAATCTATTCCATTTTGTAGTATAAATCTCCCCACATATCCACTGAGCACCTCATCTTCCATAAAATTAAAGGGCAACGTTCCTAAATGATAAAATCTAAGAAATAATGATATGATCCCAATTCCAATGAGCATGGACCTCTGGGGATATTTTTTTATTGTGGCAAGAAGATTCATAATAAGTTTGGAATATCTCTTTTCAATAAGTATAAATTATATTCATTATTTATGTTCCAAGTGTTAATAAGCTCATGCGGGGTAAACGTATTTACTTCATAAGCGGCATCTTTCATATAGTCGAGATTATTTCTATAAACAACATATAAGTATTCGTTGTTGTAATAATCATTATAATTAATATCGATATTATTGAGCTTCATATAATATTTCTGTGTATCTCCTGTAGCTGCGTAAAATTGAAACACATTAAAATCTTGAACATCATTGTTTAGATAATTGTCTTGAATAATTTGAAAGACTTGCTTGTCATTTTCATAATACCAGTCCTTGGGGTAATTTTTAGCATGGCCAGTTATTATGGTGTATTCAATAGCAAATAGTGCCAAGATTATAAAGAGCGCTATATTCATTTTGAATGAGATATATTTTCGAGTGTAATACAAGCTAACAAGAAGACCAAAAAATAATATACTCATGAAATAATAATCAGCTTGAGGGTGAGTGGTAATCTTATCTGATTGGTGAAAAAAGATAGCAAGAGTTCGAATCGTATAAAAATCATTCCGTAACTCGAACAACACCATGTTGCCAAATCCTATGATGATTCCAGCTACGCCAGACAGAGATAATTTCCATGAAATTTTTTTGACCAAAAAATAATATACTGCCAGTCCTAGCATCACAATAAAAAATTGGTAATGAAGTTGAAATAATATGCCGATGTATACTCCAAGAATAAGTGCGAGTTGTGGTGATTGTTTTTTTTCAAAATATGCCATAAGAAGAATGAAACCAGGAAGAAGTGAGAGCTGAAAATAGGGGTTCCAAAGCTGAGTCGTCCCTTCAATATAAAATGGCAATAGACTATACACGATAGTCATAGTTATGGCTGCATTACGATTAATAAGCTTTTTAACTCCTACATATAACGGTAGTATCATGACTGAAGAAAAGATCATAAAGATATACGTTGACCAAAATGGATCCCAGTTTCCAATAAGGAGAAATACCATTTGAATGTAGTAGCTTACTCCACCAAAAAATAGTTGTCTGTTCCCAATCGTAAGAGACATTGGTGGCCCGATAAGGGAAACATCTTTATTTTGCCATAACTCCAATACTACTGTAGATGATGCTACTTGATCATATATAAATCTAAAAACATTTCCATAATAAATCGACCGAATAGATATGAAGATGAGAATGA
>CALRFM010000086.1 GCA_943356515.1 Patescibacteria group bacterium | reverse complement strand
GGATTTTTCGAATGTTTCGGACCATCCCATGCCAAGTTGCAACTTGCTTGAATCTTCACCAAGATTGATTGAAAGATATTCCTGTTCACTGAGCAATTTCTCTAATAATATGTAATTATTATCTTTCATTATTTTTTGATATCCCAGATTTTCAAGTTGTGCTGCAAGTGTTGCTACATAAGGCTTATCTGTATTCATAATAATATATTTAAGATCTAGAAAATCCACAGACCGAAGCGCTGCTGGCTCATCCATTACTTGCCAAGTATCTAAATTAGTTCGATCGATTCCACCATTTAACGTAATATCTGTATCGATCAGTCTACCAACGTAGCCAATAAAAGGGTCATTTACATAGTAGTTTTTTATATAATCGGGTACACGACCCATATAGCCTCCAAGAATGGGATTTGTAAATATAAACTGCCCCATTATTTGATATATTGCTTCTTGGTCTCCAAAATAGGTAATACCATCCCGAACGGTAAATGGAATTTCTAGCACAGTACTCTCAGATGCATCTTTGGCTATTGCTTCATATATTTGATGAGGAAAATAATACGGAACAGATAATTTATTGTTGGGATATCGATGATCAATTATTACGACAGAAGTAATAATAACTAAAGCTATAAAGATGAATTTTTTACTTTTGTCCTTTAAATAATTATTAAGGAGAAAAGCAACGACAAGATATGCTAAGAAAATGAATGCGACAATAAATCTTCCCGGACTACGTACGTTATTAAGGAGTGGCATATAATGAAGGAGTACGTATGGAAGAGGTACTACTATCTTTATTCCCTCGTCTACAGTAAAGGCCCAGCGTCCAGCAACATGTAAGAATGGTCCAAGGGTAAGCGAAAGAAGTACGATACTTGCTATAAAGTAACCTCGGATAGAATGCCATAGCTTCTTATGTAATTTGCCTCTCATAAAAAGCGCACCAAGTAGGAAATAACTAGCTAAAATAATAATGCCTGGGTAAGTAAAGTTCTCAAATATACCTCTTGCAAATGCAATGTCGAATCGTTGAATTGCCCAAGCAACATAACGACCATAATATACATTATAGTGACTTGGAACGAAGTATCCAAATAAATCAGATGAAAATTGGATCGCGCCACCCCAGCCTACTGAACGTGGGATTTGAGAAAATAATGAAGACTCTTTTATTCCAATAATCCAAAATGACAATAGACCACCAACAGTTAAAATTCCCAAGACAAGATACAGGAGATTTAATTTAAGAAATTCAATGCTTTTTTTTGGATAAAAACACAAATAATACAAACAAAGAGTTGCCACTGATATAAGAATAAGAATAAAGTAATATGCGTGAGACCACAAAATGTATACAAAAATAAATGCAAGCATAATGGTATAAAGTAATTTATCTCGTATATTTTTTGCGGAAATAAAATGCAACGCCGGTAGCATGAATAATGGAAATACATAGTACATGCTATATGTCAGATGACCTAAACGGACAGTCATAAACGTCATGTACCCAAATGCAAGGCCGATTACGAATGAGACAGCTTTCCTTATTTCTAGTTTTCTCAATAAGGCATACATAAAAATATTTGCCAAAAAGAAATGTAATACGACGAGGAAAGATAATGATTGATGTGGAGAAAAGAAAGGTCGAAGATATAAGAAATGAAATCCAAATCCAATATCTGCTCCACTTACGTCTACACTAAATGGATAAAATACCATATCAAATGGTTTGAAAGGATTTTCAAATTGTATTAACCGCTGATATATTTGTTCCATGCCCCATTCTGTGGCGTTTATCTCTCCAATAACAGCACTGTATTGCGAGCTGTCATTCCAGAACTCACCCCAAAATATTGGAGTGTTAAATAAAATATTTACAAGAAGATACCCCATTACAACACTCATAAGAGAATGTTTTTGGATGAAGTTATAAATATTCTTGATCATGCAATGAAAGTAGGAATAATGATTATATTGGTGTACAATGTGTATTCTAACATATACTGATAATACGAAATTGATGAAAACTACACCATTCATACCAGGAGAAACCTATGTACCCGTATCGGGCAAAGTGTTTGATCACCACGAAATAGATAATGCTACAAAAGTAGCTCAAGATGGTTGGTGGACCGAAGGGGAATTCACGAAAGAGTTTGAAAGTAAGTTTAAAAAGTTTTTAGGAGTGCGCTATGTATCGCTTGTGAATTCAGGCTCATCAGCCAATCTTGTTGCGCTCTACTCCCTCTCGTCTCCCGTGTTTGGGCAGAAGGCTCTTAAAAAAGGAGATGAGTTTATAACTGCGGCAGTTGGCTTCCCCACCACGGTAAATCCTGGTATTCAATTTGGTCTCACTCCCGTATTTATAGATGTCAACTTGAAAACGCTTAATATGGATGTTGATAAAATCGAAAAAGCAATAACACCAAAAACAAAACTTATTATGATGGCTCATACGTTGGGCATCCCTTTTGATTTAGAAAAAGTACAGCATCTTGCAAAAAAACATAATCTGTGGCTCATAGAAGATAGCTGTGACGCACTTGGTTCAACATACAATGGTCAGATGGTTGGTACCTTTGGCGATATTTCTACCTATAGTTTTTACCCTGCACACATTATAACCATGGGAGAAGGTGGGGCTATCATAACTAACAATCCTCTTATAAATAAGTCGATTCGATCATTTCGTGATTGGGGCCGCGATTGTTGGTGTGCTCCTGGGAAAGACAATACTTGTGGAAAACGGTTTAAATGGAAATTAGGTGAGTTACCAGAAGGGTATGACCATAAATACATTTATTCTCACATCGGTTTTAATGTAAAACTTACCGACTTTCAGGCTGCTATTGGTGTGGCACAACTTGACAAGCTTCCAGGGTTTATTGTTGCACGAAAAAAGAATTACAAAACGCTTCATGCATTTTTAAGCAAATACCCAGATTATTTTCAACTGATTGAATTATCTGGAAAAGAAGACCCATGTTGGTTTGGGTGCCCGATTATTGTAAAGAAAGATGCGCCATTCTCTCGGAACGATCTTACCGAATATTTGGAAGATCACAAGATTGGAACCCGCAATGTGTTTGCGGGAAATTTACTCAGACATCCAGCATACACCAGTCTTAAACAAAAACGCATCGTAGGCACACTAGATAATGCAGATATAATTATGAATCAAGCTTTTTGGATGGGTGTGTACCCAGGGATTCAAGAAGAGCAGATGAGATACGTACTAGACATCCTCACATTGTTCTTATCAAAATACGACCATTAACTTGGTTATTATGTATGAATATTCTATTAACTGGTGGCACTGGATTCATAGGTAGTCATCTTCTTCGTGCCTTGCTAAAAAAGAATTATTCCGTGACTCTTCTCAAAAGAAGTATTTCCGACACATGGCGAATAACTGATTGTCTAAACAGTATTGTGAATATTGATATCGATGCAGTGCCAAGTATTTCATCGATATTTTCAAATAATCATTTCGAGATGGTTATTCATCTTGCAGGAGCATATATCAAGCATCATACATCTGAGCAAGATATAGATAAGTTGAATGAATCAAATCTCACCTTTCCTTCAGAACTCCTTGAGTGTGCAGTAAAAAATGGAGTGCAATATGTCATCAATACTGGAACTTTTTTTGAATATGCACCTTCAAATGACAAAATATCTGAAACAAGCACCATAAAACCTTATAATTATTATGCAGCTACAAAAGTTGCTTTTGAAAAAATACTGAAAGACTATTCTATTCGTCATGATCTCAAAGCTATTACATTAAAATTATTTTCTCCCTACGGTGAAAAAGACACCAAAAAAGTAATTCCTCTTATCATCAATTCACTCCTTCATAATATCCGTCTCGATCTAAAAGAAAATAATCAGAAATTAAGTTTTACCTATATTGAAGATATTGTGGCTGCATATCTAAAAGCAATTACATTTCTACAATCAAATAGCTATCAGCAATATGAGACATTCAATATTGGTAGCTCCAAAAGCTATAGTGTGCAGGAAATTGCAGAATCGTTGATTGACATTAGTAATAAAAAAAATTCATCTGTTCATTGGCCAATCAAATCAATAAAAAATGACAAGCATATATCTGTCATGTGTGATTCTACAAAAGCTCAGAACATACTTCATTGGAAGGCGGAAGTAGATATACGTGAAGGATTAAAACGAACGTTTGAATCCTATAAATAGAATGGCGTTTTAAGAATTTCAAATATATAATAAACAGTATGATTGATGGTGTAGTAATTAAACCTTTACAAAAAATTTCAGATGAACGTGGGTGCGTAATGCATATGTTACGAAGCGATGACCCAGTATTTGAGAAGTTTGGAGAGATATATTTTTCCTTAGTCTATCCAAATGTAGTGAAAGGATGGCACCTTCATACTAAAATGACTTTAAACTATGCAGTCATAAGCGGTATGATAAAGTTGGTTTTATATGATGAACGACCAGAATCACCAACTCGTGGTGAGATTACAGAAATTTTTACTGGTGAAGATAGTTATTCATTAATCACAATTCCTCCGCAAATATGGAATGGTTTTAAAGGTATGGGCATTAAACCAGCTATTGTTGCAAATTGTTCTACACTTCCGCATGATCCTGAAGAAATAAAGAGATTAGATCCATTAGATAACAAGATTATTAAATATAACTGGGATATTAAATT
>CALRFM010000085.1 GCA_943356515.1 Patescibacteria group bacterium | reverse complement strand
TTATCGAAGGAGATACATCAAATTGCACCACATCTCCCCTCGTATCTAATCTTCCCGTCTCACTGACTGAAACAATAATTCGTGCTGCTGTACCGCCTTGCAACCTGATGACACTTGAAGATTGAAATCCGTCTGGTTGTTCTGCTTGCGCCACTATTGCCAGAGCATAGTCTCCAACAGGAGTTTCTTTTGGCACGTTCACCGTAATATCGGCTTCAATACTATCGCGGGTGTTTATGAGAAAGGGTGAGCTTATGGGTTGCCCAGAATCCCCCAGCGTTATGGTTGGAAGGTTTGGGTTGTCTGAATAGTATGGAATAAGTTTGGGCATGGCGGTTGTATCGGTGTTTTGAACTATATACGGGTTTAGTTGTATTATGAGAGGGTTTCCGCTATTTGTTAGCTCAAGTGGCATGGTTGCACTGGTGCCTGGTTTGATAATCACATGGTAGGTATGGGGAGAAAGAGATATCGAATACGACTGAGCATAGATTGTGGTTGGAGCAATAAGGAGGATAGCAATTATTATAGATAATCCTGTCATTCTGACATTATCTACCATGGTAATGCGACAACTTGTATAGTAGCGCTGTAAGCGCCAAGCGGTTGATTTATACTGGGGAACACAGTCAGCCCCAGTCGTGTTCCATCTAGCATATGGACAATGGGCATTGTGTAACCAGAGGGTGTTTGGAGCTCTTTAGTGAGCGTTGTTACCAGTTGATATTTGGTACTATCTGAGGTAGTTACATGCATGATAGTTGGGCTTAAATCTTCTCTTTTACCAGGCACAAGATCAAATGATTTGAGTGTGCTATCTATTGAAAAATGAATAGAAGCTCGTGCATCAGTTTCATCATCCATTCTGCGTATTACGTAACCATATTCATTAAAAGTGCTCAGTTCTTGCGCAGTAAGAGAAGAAGGAGTCACACCTTGCTTTGTCTCAACTTGCTTGATCTCCAGTATATATTGTTGATCTTTGGGCGTTTCCACCGGTGATTCTTCCAAAAAGTCTATAGGAGCCAAAAGCTCATCAAGGTCAGTTTGGGCGTGAATGACGGAGGGAGCTAGAAGAATGAAAATTGAAAAAAGTATTACAAATACGCGCATACACTAAGTCTACCATTACTCTAATGCTATTTTCACCGAAGGAGTCATGGATCCAGATATAAAGAGATCTTTAATATTCTTTTTACCTACGGATTCTACAAATGCTTCAATATTTTCTGCTATAGCTTTGGAATCTAATGAGAATTTAGCGATCGTTTGGTGAATAAGAGGAAATTTAGATTCAGATTTCCAGTGAAGCGTTCCTTTTCTAAAGTTCTCTGCGGCCTTTTCTGGCTCAGTACTTATAGTTCCCGCCTTAGGATTGGGCATAAGTCCTTTTGGTCCCAGTACTTTTGCATGTCGGGCAAGCTTTGGCATAAAAGATGGATGTGCGATAAGAATATCAAATTCAATCTTTCCCGATGCAATCGTATCAAGTAATGCATCATCTACTACAACTACTCTAATCGTACGTCCAGTAGAGTGGGGGAGTGCTACTTCTCCTCGCACCCCTTTTTCGAGAATATTCATATGAACTTCTACCGACTCATCAAATGAAGCATATGACATTTTTTTAAGCAGCTCTATGGCATCTATGACTGAATATAATTTGCTTGAATCTACCAGCTTGAGAGCGTGTTGATATTTTTTCCCCGCAACTTTTTTGACTAGAGTTCCCGCGTCAAACGCGGCTGGTGCTTCTTTTTTACCTTTTTTCTTGGAAGTTTTTTCTTCTGTGGCTGTAACATCTTTTTCTTCAACATCAACCGCTGCTTGCCCTGAGCTTGTCGAAGGGTTTGACGCGGGAGCTGCTTCTTTTTTACGCATTGCACGCTCTTTAGATTCGGCTTTTTGTTTTTTTTCGATTTCTTCGTCTCCGATCAATCGTGTTCGTATTTTTCCCATATAATTATTCAGTATCTATTCCCATACTTTTTGCCGTGCCGCGTATAATATTTTTTGCGGCCTCAAGGTTGTCGGTATTGAGATCTTTTAACTTATCTTGTGCTATTTCTGTAATTTGTATATCGGTAAGATTACCTACTTTAACGGTGTTTGGTTGACCTGATCCCTTTTCTAATCCTAATGCTTTTTTGATCATAGCTGCAACAGGTGGAAGTTTGGTTATGAAATCATAACTTCTATCTTCATATACTGTTATGACTGCAGGAATCACATTTCCTTTTTTGTCTGCTGTTTTAGCATTGTATTCTTTGATAAATTCCATAATAGGAATTCCATGTTGACCCAACGCAGGGCCTACTGGTGGCGCTGGCGTTGCTTCTCCGGCAGCAAGATTGAGCTTGAACTGTGTTTTTACTATTTTTGCCATACGATTATAATTTTTTCACTTGTAAAAAGTCTAATTCTACCGATGTTTCACGATCAAACATAGAGACCAGTGCATGAACTTTACCCTTATCTTCATCTATTGCTGCTACTGTGCCCAAGAAATCAGTAAATGGACCTTCGGTTATCTTTATAGCTTCACCCACATTGAATGCTGTTTTGAACTTTGGCTGTTCTTGTTGTACAAATTTCATTATGGCGCCTACTTCTTTATCAGAAATAGGGGTAGGCTTTGTACCTGCACCAATAAATCCCGTTACTCCTTCAGTAGTTCGTACTACGAGCCAAGATTGATCATCAAGCTTCATTTTTACGAATATGTAGCCTGAGAACACTTTTTCTTTTTGTTTGGTTTTTTTACCCTTTTTTATCACAATAACATCTCGCGTAGGTACAATACATTCAAAAATCTTGTCTTCCACTCCTAAACTTTGAATACGCTGTTCAAGGTTATTTTGAACGCGGTTTTCATGCCCCGTTTGAGAATGAAGTACATACCATTTGCCTTCCGAACTATCTATTGGTTGTTTTTTATCGTCTAAATCTGCCATATCTATATTAATTGTTATCGAACATGAGTAAGGTATTCTAAGACTTTCGCTAACAGAAAGTCAATTATACCTATGTAGAAGCCAATAATCAAGGAGATCATTATAACAATAATAGTAAGTCGCATTGTTTCTTCACGAGTAGGCCATGTTACTTTCTTAAGTTCGGTTATTAAGCTTGCTCCAATATTCTTTGGTTGTTGGGAGATTTTTACCATAGAATATATTATAACAAAGAACGCACCTCATACCAATCGTAGTGAATGATAAACGCCTTTATAGGATACAGCGGAAGTGATTGTCGTACAAATTCTTCTGGAATAAGCGATTTTCCTACATATTGCGGAATTTCGTCATACCTTTTTCCAAAGATAAATATGTTATTTCCTATGTAATATTGAGCTAAATGAAAATCAAGCTCGCTCATAAGATATATCACATCTTGCACGTCACGCAGTGCCTGTACTTCTTTATACATCGAAGAGACATGCCTTTTGGCATGATATTTCACATTGAGTATGTTGTACGAATGAGTAACAAAAAGAACGATGCCAAAGAGCACAAATGGAATCCAAGCTCTCTTTTTAGGAACATGTAGTACCAATAGTTCAAGCGATATGATTATAAGGAGAAGTAATCCAGGAACTGAGGCGATAATATACCGTGGTAAGTATAAAGGAGTAGAAATAAACGATAAGATAAAGAGTATAAGAGCCGGTAAGAAGGCCCAGAGATAGAGATCAGCAAGATATTTTATTTTTGTCATTTTCTTTATAAAAAATATCGGCAGGGTGAGTAGGGCGATTAAGATAAGATTTATATTAGTATGAAAGCTTATAAAGCCTGCTGCTCCGTGGTAATACTCCCCAAATACGCGCTCGTACCCGGTAAAAAGCATAAAGGGCATATAGAAGATATCAGTAAGAAGTGGTTGGATAATCCAAAACCTCGCATCAGAAAAATCATGATTTAATCCAACATATATCAACCAGGGGAGAAAGAGAAGGATGGGGAGTATGAATTGGTAGGTGGGTTTTAGCATCTTCTTACTATTGGATAATTTAACCATTCTTATTATCTGCGCAATAAGTATAAAGATCGTGAAATAGTGAGTATATAAGGCAAGAGATAGGGCAACGATAGAGAGGATTCTTTTATTAGACCAAAGCGCAAAATAAGAAAGTGTTACAAAAAATGCAGCCATCATATACATGCGAGCTTCAAATGCATAAAAATTCAGAAACGGATTTGCCAAGAACAGGAGAAAGTACAAAAGAGCACGCTTCATGGGTATGTTGAAAACCAAGACCATGATCTCGAATATGACAAAAAGAAGCAATGCATAGGTCAAAAATGAAAGACTCCGCATGGCTATTTCACTCGTTCCAAAAATCATCATCCAGTAATGAAGAACGATATAATAGAGGGGTGGGGCAAAATCTTGTGCAGACGTACGAAATATATCTACTATTCCCTGCTTGGCCATAACAAATGAAAATGCTTCATCTCGCCATAAATCCATAGTAAAAAATGCAAGGGGGGTTTTGGTGAAAAGGTAATTAATCATACTTTCTCGGTCACTTTATATTCTATCTTTTTACCAAACAATAACCTCGTGTGAGCATCTAATGCTGGCAACGCTGACAATACAAAGGAAACAATGGGTAATAAATACCATTGTACTAAAATAAGTGGGAAGCTGAACATATGTGTTTTTTGCTTCAATTTATTGCGTAATTTAATGTCCAAGTGAGTGTAAAGGAGCAACATAGTTGTGGCTAATGTAAGAAGAAATCCCGTCAGTCGTGGGAGCAAAAATCCAAGTACGGTACGTTTAAACGTAGGATTAATGATGGGAGGAATCCAACCACTTACCGTAAGAAGGAAGAATGATACGGGCCAGAGTAAGTGTGTTTCTA
>CALRFM010000084.1 GCA_943356515.1 Patescibacteria group bacterium | reverse complement strand
GATGGAAGATCTGAAAGGTCGTCCCGAGAACTCGGGATCGCCCCGACTACTAACAACATTATGATGGAAGATCTGAAAGGTCGTCCCGAGAACTCGGGATCGCCCCGACTACTAACAACATTATGATGGAAGATCTGAAAGGTCGTCCCGAGAACTCGGGATCGCCCCGACAAAAGATGGGATCTACTTCGTAGCAACAAGGGTAAATACTTTTTGACGCAGATTTGGGCAATAGTTGTCATGTATATCAAATGGTTTATTATATTCCTTCATAGTCCGCCTTACTCCTTGTATTCCAAAGCAAAACAAACTTCTTGCAGCGATAATAATTTGTCCTTGTGGGGGCAATAGTTCATACATCTGTGCATACAAATCCATCATGCTTCCAACAGGTTCAAAGGACATAAATGCATCGCTACGATATGTATCATATACGTCTGGTATATCCTGTGTAGGAATTACAACGCTCTGGAAGCCATCAACATTTCTTGTCCCAAGATATTCTGCGCAACGTTTAGTGGCAGTTGGGGAAATATCAGACACTGTAAATGTACTCTGAGGAGATCGCCGACGTATTGATGAAATGAATCCATAAGTGCTTGGACCATCAGAGCAATTAAAAATCCAGAATGACTGAGGGGGTGGATAATGTACTAGCACATCCAATGACTGTTGCGCCAAAGATTCGTAAACGAGCCTCTCTTCCCATTGTGACCAATGCTCAATCCAATCACAATCTCCAGTGGGGGTGTTCATTCATAGTGGGTTATTATACCTGTTGAATCATTTTCGTCCAATTAATTGACACCTCTCATATTTCTCCTATATAGTAAAGTATGTCAAAGTCTTCATATCAAGACCTTATTCTCCTTATCATCATGATAGTTATCATCGGCGCCATGTATGCCGCTTCCACCTGGTCACAAAACCGCCCGTGGTGTGTGGGAAGGGATGAGAATATCTGCAAAATGCTTACCCATATGAAATCTCACTTGACGAGTGCATCGCAAGGAACGTACTCAGATAACGAAAATATGAATGTATTATGGGGCGTGGATGAAGGCGCCTATGAATTTAGTTATTTAGTAAATAAGGAAGAGGTAATGCACGTTATTGGTGTTGAAGATACCATGTATGTTCGCGACTATACCGATAATAGATGGTGGAAACAGCCTGCCGAACTGGTAGAACAATACAATGTCCAACTCCCTTTTGAACCTCAATTGTACACACAACACATATTAGATGTGTTTCTTGATGAAAATACCATATACACTGCAACACAAGCGACAACATGCTCAGCGCGCAATTGTCGGGAGTACCAAGTTATAAATAAGAATACAGGATTGGAAATGATTATAAGCATTGATAAAGAAGAATATGCACTAATAGCTTTTGAGGTAAAAAATGCAGGAGTTATCGAAAGGGTAACAGTGCAATATAAAGAACTTGACCCTATTGAAGTTCCGGGAACAGATATTAAAATAGCCTCTTCAAACCAAAACATTTTCCTTGATATGGCCTATCAATTAGACCCACAAATAGATACGGTTCCCGATTATGTCGATCTTATTGAACAACAAAGACAGCAAGCAGAGCAAAGAGGAGAGTCCGATGGAGCTCCACAATATATAGATTTAAAACCAACTATTAGATTTGAATAAGGTATGAAACGTGCACTTATAGTACTTCATGGCAATAAAACAGATACATCAAGAATCATCGATGTATATTCTTCAGAAACACTCCTCATATGTGCCGATGGGGGAGCGGAATATGCAAGAGAGCATAATCTCACGCCAGATTTAGTTGTGGGAGATATGGACTCTATTTCATTGGCAACAATGAGTTGGTTAGAACAACAGAAAGTAAAGATATTAAAGTATCCTCGAGATAAAGACAATACTGATTCGGAACTTGCCATAGAACAAGCAATAGAGATGGGGTCTACCGAGCTCACCATCTTTGGGTTATTGGGAGATAGGGTGGACCACATGAGTGCAAATATGATGCATCTTAGTACAGTGGCAGAAAGAGCATCGCTTCGCATTATTGAAGGAAATCAAGAAATCTTTTTTGTAAAAACGTCCATTGAATTGAAAGGAAAAAAAGGAGATGAGGTGTCGCTTATTCCATTGAAGTCAGAATGTAAAGGAATATCTACAGAAGGATTGGAATATGTGTTAACAAATGCATTGTTACCATTTGGTTCAACGAGAGGAGTGAGTAATGTTATGAAAGAATCAAAAGCAGTGGTGTTGGTTAAAGAAGGGGTGTTGATGGTTGTTCATCGGTATTGCTGAAGCGCTTTTTTCAAAAGTTCTACAGAGCGTTTCAGTTGAGGTACTTCTAACACATAGGCAAGACGTACCATTTGTTTACCTTTTTCTGGATCTGCATAAAAGCCATATCCCGGAGCCAACATCACGGTTTCATTATTATCTCGGAACTTCTCTAAGAGCCATATGCAAAATTGCTCGGCATCTTCAACAGGGAGTTGTGCCATTATGTAGAATGCTCCTTCAGGTTGGGCTACTATTACCCCTTCTATTTCTTTCAACCCTTCGTAGAGGGTGTCGCGCCTTCTCTTATATTCTTGTTGAAGAGCAGGAATATAACCCGCTGGTACTTTGGTAAGTTGCGCTCCAACATGCATATCTATGATTCCTCCAGAAAGGCGACTCATGGCAAACGCGAGAGAGCCTTTTATAACATCAGCATTTTTACTTATGAGCGCACCAAGTCGTGCGCCACAGAGGTTGTACCTTTTAGACAAACTATCTATAAGAATTGCCTGTTCGGGGATATCTTGAAGATATTGAAGTATTGACTCATGGGGCTTATCTACAAAGGAATATTCTCTGTAGACTTCATCAGATATCAAATATAGATTATGTTCTTTTGCAATTGTAACGAGCATCTTCACTTCTTCCTTAGTATAAACCGTTCCGGTGGGGTTACCCGGATTTGAGTACAGAATAGCTTTTGTTTTTGGTGTAATCGATCGTATAATTTCTTCTTTTGGGGGCAGATGGAAACCATTTTCAAGCATCGTTGGCACCGCTACTAAATTCACATTCCATAGCTTGGCAGAAGTTTTATACGTGCTATAAAACGGTTCAAAAACAAGCATTTCATCACCCACGTCGCATGTGGCATACATGGCCATATTAATAGCTTCAGACCCAGCAACCGTGCCCAAGATATCTTTTGTTTCAATAGTATTAAATCCAAGTGAGTGATAGTACTGTTTGAGAGCATCTATATATTCCTTAGTGCCGCCTGACGGAGCATACGCAATGGGGTTAGTGTCCCATGCTTTGAGGGCATCGATCATCACTTGTGGGGTTTTTACGTCGGGTTGTCCCATATTGAGGTGATATATCTTGACACCATCCTGCTCGGCTTTGTCTGATAGGGGAATAAGCTTGCGAATGGAGGAGATGGGGAGGTGTTGAAGACGGTGAGCAACAAGAGGTGACATTAAAATGTATTGTATCATGTACCTATTAGGAGTTGTTAAGATATATGAGCAATAGCCGGGATGAAATTGTTTCTGGTACAGAAACTGAATTTGGAATAACGCAATGGGTCGAAGGATTAAAGCAGGCATTTTTCACTCAAGAAGAGAAAGTGGGGCTGATTGATGAAGTATCAACGAGTATTATTGAACGCGTTATAAACTCCCGTTCAAAAGAAAAGATGCCCCTTCCTACAAACTACCCCACAACAGATCAAGTAGTAATTAACAGGTCAGATATTCCTCCCCAGCCTATTGTGGCGCGGTGGACATTTCCTCGACTCTTAGAGCAAGGTTATAAAAATGTGATTTCTATTGATGCAATTGGGCTTGCAGGAGCAAATGCAGCATCAGGGCTTGCAGGAGGGGATAGACTGCTTCGTATTATAGAAGTCACACTCTGTGATAAGTTGCGCATATCTGAGCAATTATTACAAGGACAAGCGCCAGACTATATGATAGTGTCCGTTGGAGGAGATGAGTATGCTGTAGTCAAGAAAGAGAGCTCGATTGAACCAGATATAACAATTGATGAGATTAATGGTTGGCTTGTAGATAAAAAAGTTCCACTAAAACAGGCGCCTGCACCTGGAATAAAAAGAAAGCCACCAACTACTTGGGAATCAGTAAAAGTTAAAAATAATAATATTCCTACCACTGCAGATGTACCAAAAAATCCTAATGAGTACCAACCAGTATACAATCCACTTCTTGGGCTTTCTGAAGAACAATTTCAGAAGCTTCCTGCAACCACTAAAGAGCAAATTGCTCGTAGTGTATACGATCCTCTCTTGGCATCAAAGGAAGTATTTCAAAATCCAGAAGATGCACTTAAAGCCCTTGGGATAGAGAGTGCATTTGCTTTTATAGTAAGTACAACTGGATTAAAAGAGGCAAATGCCAAGGGTATTGGTAATGAATTTATTACCACACAATACACAAAGATTTCTACCGCCATTAATGCATTTTGTAATTTGAATGAAATTCCTAGAGAGAGGGTAAGGGTTGCTAGGATAGGGAGCTCTACATTCATGATAGTCACCGATCCTGGCGATGAGAATTTCTCAGGCAATATGGCTTATAAACTTGGCGATCTGCTGCAAGGTCAAGTTAAAGCAGATAATTATTCAAATTCCCAAACACCAGCATTCCCTGGATATACCTATGGAACCTTTAGTGGTAAGAACAATGAAGTGTTAGATTTTATTCAAGAAGCAGATATCGCACAAGCAATAGAGCTCGTAAAGAAACTTCTTACACTTGAGCGTAGTTTAGATATAGGGATTTTAGCTGAAATTGAGAAGTACTTGAATTCTGGTCCCAGAAGTCCACAACGACACTATAATTTATCATTAGAAACATCTGTACTTGCACAGG
>CALRFM010000083.1 GCA_943356515.1 Patescibacteria group bacterium | reverse complement strand
TTTCTCAAAGTCCTTCTGAGGATTATCTGTTTCAGAAAACCACCGCGCTATCACATTTCTTGGCACGCCTACCTGTTTATCTTTATGGGACAAAGAATTAATAGAATGTACAAATCCGTGAGAATTAACACTCACAGAGCAACCACCCAAAGTGTTGTAGTAATATAATTCGAGTATGATTAAACTACCCACAGTTTTTTGCACAGCACATACTGAATCCTTTGCATCGGCTTCCCAATCTTCATTATGAAACAAAAGTTTTCCTCTATTTGTAACACCAAAAGTACATTTTTCAGTTGTATCTAAAAATGGATTCAGCTCATCTTCCAATGACATTATCCATAAATCTATAAAATCTATATCTGCACCTTTTGCATATCCTTTCAATTCTTGGATATATTCAGGAAAGTATTTCATAGTAATCTGTAAAAAGCCCTGAGAAAGACTTCTCCTACTTTCCCAATCAGTGGTCCTTCTTTTTTTTAAACTATTGTTTACTACATTTTTGAATGTTCCACCCATTTGCAATCCAAGATCATAATTGGTTTTTGCTGTGAATGCATAATAATTTTTGTGTTGCATATATCTATTTATTATCAACATTATATCAAGAGTTGATCAACTCCTGTTACAATGAACCCATGAACTACCCGAGCGATTTACTTCAAAAAATTAAAGCTATTGAACCAAAGCGTAAAACATTACTTATCGGCATAGATGGTGTTGGTGGCGCTGGAAAAACAACATTATCAACCTACCTACAAGGTAATCTCCCAAACTCAACTATTGTACAACTTGATGATTTTTATGTACCAGCATTGGGAAGAACAGATAGAAACCGCGTAATAGAGCAAGTATTTACACCGTTAGAACATGATGTGAGCGTCACGTACCAAGTGTACAATTGGGTTGCTGATTCGTTAGATGCATCTATTTTTATCAATCCTGGTGGAATAGTTATTATTGAGGGTGTGTATGCACTTCATCCCGATTTTGTCTTATATTACGATTATAAGATTTGGATTAATTGCTCCTCAGAGATAGGTTTTCAAAGAGGTATTGATCGAGATAAAAAAAGAGATGGAGTGGACAATTCAGAAAAATGGAAAACCATCTGGATGCCTAATGAAAAAGAATATGTAGATATGCAAAATCCTCAACAATGTGCAGACTATATATATGAAGGGACCAGTTAATACTAAGGTATACTTATTCCTATGACAAATACTTGGAAAGAAGTTAGTAACTCTATAACCAAAGAATTCATTTTTGATAATTTCGCCAAAGCTCTAGCTTTTGTAAATAAGGTTGGCGCACTTGCGGAATCTGCAGATCATCACCCAGACATATCAATTCACGATTATAAGAAGGTTACTATCACTCTTACTACTCATAGTGAAGGAAAAGTGACAGACAAAGATACAAGCCTTGCAAAGAAGATAGATTCACTCACTCTCAGATAATTCTGGCTCTATGAAAATCCCCAGCACCTCATACTCTATCTTCCTGTTTTCAAGATATTATAGATCTCTAGAGAAATCTAAGTGTAGTCAGAATTCTACTAAATATTGGAAGAACGTTAGTATTTTCCGTGCCATTTGACACAAGTACGATAGCAAAAATATCGGAGTTTTTTTCTAATAATATCCAGTCTCCACGAATGTCCAGAATTATTATATCTGATGGAAAATTCTCATAATTCCAGGCTGGAATATTATCTATAGTCAGAGTTCTTGAATTAATAATCTTACTCCCAAGTCTTTGGAGCGGTCCTTTATCTGAGTTGCTTTTATTATTAAAGTACTCTTCTATTAATAAATCATCGTTTTTAATTTTTAGCACTCCAATTTGCGTTTGTGAACTATCTTGTATAAACACGCCATCAAAAGCGACCATATTATCACCCGTACTACTCTCATATGACTTTTCTTTTATAGTCCATGAGCTTGGATATTTAAATTCAAAACCATACTTTTCACTTTTGTAAGTTTGCCAGTCTTGTGAGTATAAAGTGGAGATTGTCTTTTGCAATTCCATATCTTCCTTATTTCTTTCCATAGGTACTATAACTTTCGAATGAACTATGATAAATACGGCGCATAAGATGAAAGATGGCAATATAAAAGCTACAAATATATACGCTCTTTTTGCGGTATGATTGAGAAGGGATATAATAAGTGCCAACAGTAAAAGTAGTACAAAATATATCATGACGTAGAATAACATGAGCATTTCCCCACCCATGACTTCAAAGAAATATACAAGCTTAAAACCTAGTGCATACCATGCAATCAAAAATAGTACGATCGAAACTATGCTGTACTTCCTATATTCTTTTAAACTGCTCATAACAATTATGATAACATAAGGGACTCAATTTACGTCTCTATCCCCAACACCTCATACTCTATCTGCCTATCTTCAAGTTGAATCTTCACGGTATCGCCAACATGCTTGTTAAGGAGCGCACTTCCCACCGGAGATTTATAAGAAACTTTCTTATTCATCGGATCTGCCTCATGAAGCCCGACGATATGGAGTGTGAATTCATTGTCATTGAGCTTTACTTTTACATGAGAACCAATTTCTATATAATCTATTTGAGATGGAACTGCTACAGTAGTGTACTGCAATACTTTTTTGAGAAATCGTAAACGATTTTCTGACCATCGGAGCTTTCGTTTTGCGTTAGTGTAGGCAGCATTTTCACTTCTATCTCCCATATCTGCAGCTTGAGTCAGTTTCTTTATATACTCTGGTCGCGCTGCTTCCAATTCATCATATTCCTTTTGAATCTTGTTGTACCCTTCTTGGGTCATGTAGGTAGTTACTGATTTCATATGAGTAGTATATAATCAAAATATGACTTTAGATAAAGATAAGACAAATATTCTCTTTATTCATCATTCCACTGGAGGAAATTTACTACATCAAGGTGAAGTTCGCAAACTTCTTTATGCTCAGTCCAATGAAATGGCGTTATGGGATCATAGCTATAATTTGTATCCATCGATATTGCTATCTCGAATTCTTGGTCCAATCACGTTTAAAACAGGACTTTCCAACTCTCAAGGATCACTTACTGGCAAAGACTTTGACATAACCATAAGTAACAACTCTCCCAAAGAATACGCTGATATATTTAATCGAGATCCATCGGACCCTACCTTAAGTAAGATTTTAGAGTTTGATGTTATTGTATTTAAAAACTGTTTCCCCACAACCAAAATTATTTCTGATCAACATCTTCAAGAAATCATCAATTATTACACAGAGGCCAAAAAAGGTGTCAGTAGATTCCCTAATAAAAAATTTATTGCATTCACTCCCCCACCAGTAAGAAAAGAGGTGACCACACCAGAGAGTGCGAAACGAGCAAGAAAGCTCGCCCAGTGGATGAATTCATCAGGATATGTCTCAGATTCTCCAAATCTACAAGTATTTGATTTCTACTCCTATTTAGCAGATGAACATGGTGATAATATGAATATGCTCAGGCGCGATTATGCTCCCTTACTTTACGTTGATTCCCATCCAAATAGAAAAGCAAATAAGGAAATCGCACCAAAATTTGTGGATTTTATGCTAAGTAATCTATAGTAATCTATGACTTTAGCACCTCACATTAATATGTGCATATATAACCATTGTAATTACAAAATAATATGGTTACAATGATACTTATGACAAATACCGATTCCCCCACTAACCCAGAAAAAGAAGTTTGCCCAAATTGTGGCGCGACTTTAAGTCCTATTGAAGAAACACCTACGGGTAAGCAACTCCAACGTTGTTCTACCGGTTCTTGGAATGCAGAAACCAAACAAGTTGATGGTTGTGCCTATGTAAAATGGATCACTCCAGCACCAGAAATACTTGATGAAAAATGTCCTAAATGTGGTGAATCGTTGGTTATGAGTACTACTCGATTTGGTAAAAAAATGAAGAAATGTTCGACCAACAAATGGGATCCAAAAGAAAAGAAAGCAAGCGGTTGTGATTATATTGAATGGATCAACGGCACCAAAGAAGAATTGGATGAGAAATGTCCTACGTGTGGAGAGAAGCTCGTTCTTATGACTACTGCCAAAGGAAAGCAGCTCAAAAAATGTAGCACCGGTGGATGGGATAGAGACAAAAAAGAAGCAACTGGATGCACCTATGTTGACTGGATGAATGGACCAGCAAAATCTAAATCCAATGGAGACGAGAGCTTTCCCGATCACGAATAATAAAAGTATTTATGAGATTACATTTCTAGATTCTCATAATGCTTGAGCTCACCCACTGAGTTATCTGGTTTTAGTAAAATACCTACAACATCGAGCTGGTGCTTACGCTTCTCTAATTTATTGCTGAGAATATAATATTGTATGGTTCTTCGAAGATGGTTTAACTTTGACCGAGTCACGCCTTCATACGGCATTCCCCTGCGTGTGTCACGACGTGTCTTTACTTCCACAAATATAATCTTGTCATGAAGTTCAGCAACGATATCTAATTCACCCCAGCGAGAAGTATAGTTTTGAACAAGGATTCGATATCCTTTATTATGAAGATAATCTGAAGCATACTGTTCGCCAATGGCGCCAATTTGTTTATTATTCACTGTAAAGTTTTTGTCGTGTATTCTTATTTGAAAGAGCACGTACAAAGTACGCACGAGCTTTATTGAATGTACTCTTTTTTACCAAGGTGATATCGTTTATGAAGGGTGATGCAAAAGGGAATATACGTTCAACGCCAATACCACTTTTAGAAATCTTTCGAACGGTTATCATGCGAGTTTTTTCACTTGCGCCACGAATCTTCAGAAGGATTCCAGAAAATTGCTGAATACGTTCTTTATTATCTGCTTCACGTACTTTGTAGTCCACTGCAATAGTGTCTCCGATACCGAGTGCGGTCTCTTTATATTGTATTGT
>CALRFM010000082.1 GCA_943356515.1 Patescibacteria group bacterium | reverse complement strand
GGCCTCACCAAGTACATCACCAAATCTAAAATGGTAAAGTACGTAGAAACCTGTATAAAAGCCTACAAAGATGTCGAACCAATTGAAAATGAAGAGCTTTTTGGACAGTACTTAGCTATGGAACTTTTGCACCGAGCAAATGGGAGATTTATTGAGGGTATAACCAAAAAAGAGCATAAAATAAGTATTCAGAGTTTAGGACTTGCCATATTTGACGGAAAGATAAAAAGCATTAAAAAGCTCATACAGCTTATTAAGAAAGCTAAATAAGACTAAAATCGCCGTTGCATTCTGCCAGAGCATTTTCGTACATATCTCGTATTTCGTGTATACGATCATGGATGATTGGGAAAGATAGTTCTCTAATGGTTTTTACGGGCATTACTTTAGTACTCGTGCTGGTAAGAAACATTCCGTCGTAGGACATAAGCTTATTGTGAGAGATAGGTTGATAGATGATACTTAAGCCATTCTTTTTCAAAACCCGTTCAAGTGACATAAGTGTTACCCCTTCCAACATATCTTCTTTCGGTGGACTTATGATCTGATCTCCTTTTATTACAAACGCATTGGTTCGTGACCCTTCACGGATAGTTCCCTTTTTGTCGATAAAAAGCGCGTCATAAGCTCCCTGTTCTTGTGCTTTTTTGTAGAAGAAATAACTGGGCGACATATTCAGACTTTTGGCCTGTGGCATCCAGCGTTCATACGTATACGGCATAACCTTCACCCCGTCCCGGTACCATTGCTTTTTGGGGTATTGCGGTGCAGAAGCCATGATGTAAAGCTGAGCTTCTCCACTCTTTTGTGCAAGTAATATCATTTTGATATTGCATGACTCGACATGAAGTGAGCTGATGTACTCCATGAGATATGCTGATATTTGATCAATGGTTAGCTGATGTGAAATATTAATGAGTGAAGCTGAATTTAGCAACCTATCAATATGCTGAGGAATAAAATAGGAGATAGTATTTCGCACTTTCACTGTTTCATACACTCCCACGCCATAGGTTACTTCGAGTGAAGTTATGGGAAAAATACCATTACTGGCTGGTACGATGTGTCCGTTTATAGATATTGTTTCTGACATATATGTCTATTGTATACAATTGAGCCAAGCTTTTTCTCCGCCTTTTGATATTTTGAACGCTGCAGTTTCAATTGATTCTTTTGCACCGAATCTGAGATTTACATTGGTATCTGCGCCCATATCACTTCGCGTTGCGATCCATGTAGATTCACTAAATTGAAACATGCCACCGTAAGGCCCGCTATGTGCTCCAGGGTTCCCACCTGATTCACAGTATGCTATTTTTTTAAGGAGCTCCTTATCTACGCCGTATTGATTACTATATTGGTCAAAATAGTTTTCAAAATCTGATGGGGGCATAGGAGTTGGAGTATGCGTGGGATCAAGCACCTCCCCATGTGTTTTCACACGGATGGAAAAAACGGCAATAATGATGAGAGTAAAAACAATGATTATCCTTGTTCTAGCGCGCATAAGAGGTATTGTAACATATGCCCCGTGTTATAATCTAAATATGAAATATCTTCCCTATAAAAGTGGCATATTAGACGTGTCCGATGGTCACACGCTCAATTACGAACTCTATGGCAACCCAAAAGGCATTCCAGTGGTGTTTTTACATGGAGGTCCCGGTGGAGGGTTTGATGATAAAGATAAACGATTCTTTGACCCAAAGGTGTGGAATGTTCTCTTGTTTGACCAGCGTGGCTCTGGAAAAAGCACGCCCTTTGCTTCAATAAAAAATAACGATACATGGAAAATAGTTGAAGATATTAATGCGCTAACAAAGATGTGCAGCTTCAAAAAATTTGTCTTATTCGGTGGCTCTTGGGGATCTACTCTTTCTCTCACCTATGCCATAACTCATCCTCATCGTATTATGGGGATGGTTCTGCGTGGTATTTATCTCAATACTCCTGAAGAACAAGACTATATTTACAATAATGCCAAATTCTTTCAACCAGCAGTGTGGGAACGTTTTATGTCTTTGGTACCTAAAAAGGAACATAAGAATGCAACCAAATACTACCATGAAAAAATATTCTCAGATGATGCTCGGATTAGTGAGAAGTATTGTTTTGAATGGTCGCTTTATGAGCTTTCTCTCCTGTTTCTTAAACCAAATCATAAGAAGATTGAGCATATGTTAACATCTGATCCCGTGGCTCTTTCACTTGCAAAAATTGAGACTCATTATTTTATAAACAACTGTTTTCTGAAAAAAGATTTTATGAAAGATAATGTAGAGAAAATACAACACATTCCAACGTATATTGTGCACGGCGCATATGATTTAGTGTGCCCTCCAAGCTCAGCATATACCTTACATGGCTACTTGCCCAAATCTACCCTTCATATGGTCCATGCTGGTCATGCGTCTTCTGAACCTGCCATAACAAGAGCTTTGGTGAAGGGGTTGGGTGAAATACTGAAAGAATGTTCACAGTGAGCGAGCCCTATAAATGACACTCCTCGACCCAAAGGTCGAGGTATCTCATTGTCATTCAGAGCGTAGCCACGTCAGACGTGGCGTAGCGAAGAATCCATTTAATTTCTGGATCGTTCCCCCGAGTACTCGGGGTCTGGATGACATATTCGACGTAAGCGTCGGAGAATTAAACCCTGAATGGATTAATGCTGATATTTTGTAACAGTCGTAACCTCAGATTCTACCCTAATAATTTCAACGTCCTTCCCAACATTTTCTTCATCTGGCTTCTGCCAAATCCACTTTTGAGAAATCGTTCACGTGCTTTTGCATCTTCTTTATTTACAAAATATTCGTAATGAATGAGTTTGAGAGGTCTTCGATCTTTAGTAGAAATAACACCTCCCTGGGTATGAGTAGTGAAGCGGTTTTTGAGATTCGTGGTGTAACCTATGTAGAGACCTTTATCTTTAAGAGAGTATAGGATATATGTATAGTATCTTTCCTCATTCATAATGAAGAGCGATGTCTGACGTCGCAACCGGTAAATATATTGATGCGGCCACGTCGAACGTGGCTCGCCTCAAACTTGGTTTCTGGTGAAACCGCGTTTGACGCGGTGGAGATGCCGGGAGTCGAACCCGGGTCCGCAAAGGCACAAATAAAAATGTTTTGCATCAGCCAAAGGCTGATCCACCTGTGGTGGAAGGAGTAGTATATCTTCACCTCTAACCAAACACGGATGATATACAGACCGTTATCTGGCTGTCAATTTTATTCTTCTCTGATGCACACCAGACTGAGAACTCGTGCGCACCGTACCCCGAAGGTTGTACCCCTATGAAATATCGGAGGTCAATCAAAGGGAAATCTACTATGTTAAGCAAACAATTGCGCATATCGGGGTTGGAAAGCCGAAGCTATCTTTTCCTCAACATTTGCAAGAGCTGCTGCAACAATAGACTGCGCCTCGTCGATGACGTTTGCAGTTAAATTTTCTATTTACGAATAGATTCGTCCTTGCCATTTATAAAAGTGCGATACTCTGCGTCGATACCAGTCATCCCCAGTTGAATTTATTTCTTTATAAATTCTTTCATTTCTATCTTTTCTTTTCGTTTTACATCTTCTGCTCGCTCTAATTTCTTCTTTGCTATCTCTCCTTGACCTCGAGCCAGAGCAATAGATAGCTTGATATGACGACCCTTAGTATAGCATGCAATAGGCACGATTGTCAACCTCCCGCCGGCTCGTAACTTGGTACTCATGCGAGTAAGTTCCTTGCGATGAAGAAGTAATTTGCGCTTTTGTGTAGGGTCATAATGTTCTTGATTGCCAAATTGATATTTGTGAATTTGTGCATTCATCAAATATAGTTGACCATCTATGAGTTTGCCAAACGCCTTTTCAAGCAGTATATTCCCTGCCCGTATGGCTTTGACTTCTGGGCCGGTAAGCACTATCCCAGCTTCATATTTTTCTACTTCTTGGTAATTCCGCTTAAAATGGCGGTTAATGATTCTCATATAGTGCATTATAGCAGCTCGTTCTTGTGTAATAAATCATATCGCGGTATGCTTTAGATACCATGTTTTTCTATCGAAGTCTTGTATATGTCTTATTTCTTGGTGTCATGATGTGGTTTTTCTCTTCGCATATTTTAGCTGCAGATGTGGCAGTTGTGCCGTATCTCGTCCACCCCACCACACACTTTCAGCAAGCCCCAACCCTCAGTAATGTTTATTTTTCAAAAAGCTTCTCATTCCCCTATAAATCTGGGCGGGTTGTGCTTAGCTCGACCCCAGATGGCACCGGTCCCATAACCTTTTTTAACAGCATGAGTATAAGTGGCTTATCGGGAAGTGGTGGAGACTTTCTTTTTGGCGATGTGTGCAAAGAAGAATCACGACCTCCTATTAATATTACCCAATTTATTACTCCATCCTCAACTTCAGATATGATGAGTTTTTCAGTAAGTTATAGAAGGGAGTCGTGCGGACATTCAATGAAAATAAACGGAGTAAATCATCAATATGCAGATATTGGCACTTTATATATTGTCCATTTTGACGATAGTGCAAACAAACCCACGCCGTTTCTCATCCCACCTTGGGATTATCAAGCGGCTGGGCTTGACCTCTATCAGGCACTTTCAAGTGCAGATGTCTATTTTGATCACTCTTACCCTCTCAAAGGCACATCCTTATTAGAGCCTCGGGAGGCATCGCAAAGTGCCACACTTTTTAACCGAAGTACCATACAACAGGCTCAAGTATCTGGAAGCAACGGTTATGACTGGGGAAAGCGGGCAAAACTCAATATGGGAGATCGAGTAATTGCGTCTGCAAGCGGCATTGCAACCTATTCTTATGATGTGATAAATGGACATACGATACTTATAAATCACGGGGATGGGTATCAAACCCGATATTATCATCTCCAATCAATTGGACTCGGAACTATAACGAGTAGATCTGTTACAAAGGGAGAAGTTATAGGATTTGTAGGAGCTTC
>CALRFM010000081.1 GCA_943356515.1 Patescibacteria group bacterium | reverse complement strand
TTTAATTTCAAACTTTCCGCATCCGTTAGATTAAATGACATATGGGATAACTTCAATTAAATTGATAATCCTAAATTATCCCAATCGGTTTATTCAAAAGCGGACATTTCTATTCTTGCGGAGGCGGACATTTCTATTCTTGTGTAATAGTGAAGCAGAGGGATTGACGCACTCACCCTCTTATGATAATCTAGGGGTAATGAAATTTATTGTTAAAATTCTTATCAACGCACTGGCCGTAGCAATTGCGGCGTATGTTATTCCCAATGTTGTATTAGACAGCTTTTTTACTGCTGTTATAGTCGCAGTAGCACTGGGTGTGATAAACACCTTCATAAAACCCATCGTCAATATATTTGCTCTTCCTATAAATTTACTTACTCTTGGATTATTTTCCATTGTCATTAATGCCGCATTCATCCTCCTTGTCAGCAGATTTATTGATGGGTTTGAGGTAGGCGGCTTTGTCACTGCCATTATTTTCAGCTTAGTGCTTTCATTAATATCTTCTATCTTAGGGATTTTGGGGAAATAGGAATCGAAATGCATTATATTCAGACGATTCTCATTAAACTGTTGTATAATATTTTTCCAATAGAATATTTACTTAATCATTTTAGGTTATATTAAGTTAATAAGAATTATTCAATAAGATTGACTTACAATTAGAATTGTGACATAGTTAAAATATATTATTTAAACATGGATATTACATTCGACAAATCCGCTAAAGACTATATACTTGACGTATTTAATAAATCCGTTGATAAGGATGATTTTATTATTGAAAAAGATAATCCAAATCAAAGAGTTTTAGCTCCAGATGGTCAGCAGGTTGAGTATAAAGACTTTGCTGGAATTAAGAGAGGCTCAGAAATCTTCATTAAGTCAGATCTTATTTCTCTTATGAACTTGTGTGATGTGTTAGTTGGGAAATAATTCTTCCTATGACTTTCTTAGATAAACTTTCAAGTCTCATCAAGATTGATGCGTCTAAGCTTCGCAAGGTTAACATTCTAAACAATAATACCCTTAAGGGTTTAGTAAATATAAATAACACAACTAATAATACAACGATAAATCTCAACATTGCAGACGCTACCAAAAAGGAAAAGGAACTAATAGGTGGATTTTTAAGAGAAACTTTAAAAGAGGACAGTCTCATTATTGAAAATAAGGCTAAAGTACTGCTTGATGATTTTAGCAAAATTGATAAATCAAACCAATCTAGAAGTATCATCGACTATTTTAGAGGAAAAATTCTTCCATCTGATTTAGATATATTAAGAGCATCAATTTACATAAAAGAAGTTTTTGATAGAGGTGAAAGTGTAAGAGATCTGAAGTTTGATTTAGTCAGTAAATATGGCCAACGGGGGAATAATATAAGCAATCTTTATAGCGCAGGTTATTTTAATTCATTAATTAAACCAATCTATGAAGAAATGTGTAAAATGTCTGAGTTTTCAGGGTTTAAGTTTTTAGAAAAGTTTGAAGTAATGGTAACTCAATATACATTTGCAGTGTTTGTAAGCGCAACTCGTGATAAAAAAGATATTAAGAAAGAAATTTTGGACAAAATAACATTAAACAAGAAGTATGGAATCCATAAATTAAACATTCATGGAATTGGTGAATACAATGTACAAAGAATAAAGCAAATACTATCAGAAATAGATGGTATTCTATCTTCTATTCCTGAATTAAGCTCTGGAGCATTTTATATTAATGCGACAATTACATTTTAGTTAATCGTCAATACTGCTTACACCTTTTGTCTACGGCATTTTGTGGTAATATGGCTTTAGGACAGTCTAAAAGTAGCATAATCCTGTCATATATGATATATTTCGACACGAAATGATATAGTTATTTGAAAGATTTAAAGAAAAAGATCGAGTAGCATCGATTCTGATCCACAAAATATTAAAAGTATGTGGGTTCAATACATATACCAGTGTTATAGACTGCCTCTAACAATCATCCACAACGTAGCCACAAATTCACCACAAGAAAGATATCTGAGAAGATCAAAACACTAAAATACCCCATTTGTGGAGCATGAAATCAGTTGTGGATGGAAGGGCTTTGGGACAATGTAAACAAAAAATTTGTGGAAAATTGAAATGGTGCCACAAAAACCACAAACATCCCTCCCCCTCGTAGTCCTTCACATTTTACTCATTCTATTATATCCTACATGGTACATAACCTATGAATGACTCAATAACATGCCCAAACTGTAAACAATCAATACCTTTGACTGAAGCGATATCTCATCAGATAGATGAGAAATATAAGCAAGAGATTGCAAAGATAACATCTGAAAATACTAAAGAGCGAGAACGCCTTATAGAACTTTCCAAAAAAAGAATCGCAGAAGAGAAAGAAAAAACTGCCATAGAATTGGAAGCAAAACTCCGCATCAAAATTAAGGAAGACATGGAGTTTAAAGTCAAAGATACGGAAAATGAATCTAAAGAGCTCAAAGAACAAAAGAAAGAACTTCAAGATCAACTTTTGGAACTTACCAAATCTACACGCAAACTTCAAGATGAGAATCGTACCAAGGAGCTGGAAATGCAAAAAGAATTTGCAGCAGAACAAGAAAAAATTCGTGAACAGGAACAAAAAAGGCTTCAAGAAGAATATAAACTCAAAGATTTAGAAAAAGAGAAGAAGCTTCAAGATGCTATACGAGCCAACGAAGACTTGCGTCGTAAGCTCGAGCAAAGTTCTCAGCAGATGCAAGGAGAGGTATTAGAGCTTGCTATAGAAGAACTTCTGAAAAAAGAATTCCCCTTTGACGAAATAACAGAAGTCCCCAAAGGAGTAAATGGAGCCGACATAATCCAAATCGTAAAAAACCGTGGCGGTATGGTGTGCGGCCAAATAATATGGGAAACGAAACGCACCAAAAGTTGGAGTATTGGGTGGGTCACTAAATTAAAGGAAGATCAGCGAGTAGTAAAAGCAGAGATAGCGGTGTTGGTGTCACAAATCCTCCCGCAACACATAGAACACTTTGGCATGGAGCAAGGAGTGTGGGTGTGTAATTTTCCCTACATAATCGGCATCGCGCATGCACTCCGAACTCAGTTGTTGGAAATAGCAAGTGTAAAATCTGCACAACAGGGTCAGTCGGGTAAAATGGAGCTTCTCTATGGATATGTAACGAGCATTGAATTTCGCCATAGGGTGGAGGCAATTCTTGAAGCATTCACCAACATGCAACTTGAGATAGAAAAAGAACGAAGATGGTTTGGGCAGAAATGGTCGCGGGAAGAAAAGAATCTGAGAAAAGTCCTCGATACCACCGTAGGAATGCATGGCGATTTGCAGAGCATTATGGGCAAATCGCTGGAATCCCCCAAAGGCATTGCATCTTTAGATGAGCCTAAAGATAACCCCGAACTTTTTTAGCTAAATTCACGGTATCATAACCTATGCACAATCTGCCGCGCATCATAATCGCCATTCCAATTGCCGTAATTGTATTGGTCGTGTATATAAAAATGGCCTTTCCTAACCAATTAAGAATGCTTACATCGACCCGATCGGAAAGTCTACTGTCGGGAAACCCGACAGCTACTGCGGAAAATCAGGAATCTATTCCTGTACCACAAAAATCAGAACCCGTGTCATTTGATATCGTAAAACCTCGCACCTGTGAGTATAGTAATGAAGCGTTGACCGCTTACGTATTTATTCAAAATAGTAAGGTATCGGCAACTATAACTCAAAAAGATGGCATTAAAAACATTGTGCTGTTACATGATTGTGTGCACATTTGGCAAGAGGGAGAAAGCTCTGGGCAACAGATCTGTGGCGTCAGCCAATATTTAGGATTATTTCAAACATATTCATCATTCTTGTCACCAAGCATGATTACCTCAATGATCCCGGGACTTAGTGGTATAGGCGCAAGGGGGTCGGGAGATATGCTTTCAAGTGTGCTTAATTCCTGTGTCGATGGCTCGGTTGATGAGCGTGAATTTGTATTACCAACAAACGTAATATTTAAAGAGAGTTCACCAGGTGAGGTTCAGGAATCTTTTGAGCTGTAGATGTTATCCCCCTTCATCCCGACGTAAAGTCGGGATTGTGCAATTCATAAAAAATTGCACAAAAAAAACTGGCTACGACCTACTTTCCCCGTTCTCCGATTTGGAGCGAGTATCATCGGCGCTGACCTGTTTCAAGACTCTGTTCGGAATGGAAAGAGTTGGTTCCAAGTCGCTCAAGTAACCAGAGCTCCTATTATAACCTCACTTGTGCACGGTTGCAAGGGGTTTGTTATAATTACCATAGATGTCAGAAACAACAGATACTTCTGAACCAATAATCGTACCACCTCACGCCCATGTGCGCTTCTCATCGCAACATAAGGATGAAGAGGTTCTCCTTATAGCACGAAGGGTTCTTATGACCCAAATACCATGGATCATCAATTCGGTAATACTCTTATTATTAACGTTCTTTATAACCACGTTTCTCCAAGATATTTTTACTATAAATCAACTCATTGTGGTAACTCTTTTTGGCTTTTTCTTTATTTTCAGCTATGCATGGGTGAATTATCTGCTTTGGTACTTTACCATTGGACTTGTTACCAATGAGCGCATCATTGATTTGGATTTTTATCATCTTATTTATAAAGAATTTTCTGTCACGACCATACGTCAAGTGAGCGATATAACCACTAAAGTTGGTGGATTTCTTGGATCAGTATTAAATTTCGGTGACGTGTTTATCAAAACAGAAGGATTCAAGCAGGATATTGAATTTGAAGATATCGCACGTCCCCAAGATGTGGTAAAACTTATTAATACCCTTATGCAACGAAATCGCGGAAGAGGAGATGAAGGGTAGTTATAATACTATTATGCAAAATTTATTAGAACTTTTTACATCCTCAGATTCCAGTAGTTTTGTCGGCTTATTTTTTAAGGTATTTGCTCTATTGTTTGCAGTAATGTATCTGATTTACACCATTGTAATTTCACGTCAAACCAACAATATGAACAAGACGTTTAGCACCAATAATGCCGTAGTATTGCAAATAATCTCAAATCTACAAATAGTGTTTGCCCTTATA
>CALRFM010000080.1 GCA_943356515.1 Patescibacteria group bacterium | reverse complement strand
TCAATATTTAGATCAAGCACTTGAAAACTTGAAAGAAGGGGAAGAGTTGTATTATAACGATGCACTTAAGCTCATGCTCGAAGATGGTAAGCGTGTGTTGGCGGTAGAAATCAAAGATGGTAAATACTACGATACCGGAAACAAGATGCAGTACCTCAAGACCGTGGTTGAATTTGCCCTGCGCCACCCCGAGCTAAATGGCCAATTCCGAGATTATTTGAGGAATCTGGATCTTAGTTAGCGAAAATAATTATTCCTTTGATTAGTAACTGCTCTGTTATATTGCATAAGTGTTTTTTTGACGCTTGACCGAGCAGCTGGATTTTTTGGACATACGTATTGACGCTGATCGTCTCCATCTACTAATTCAATATTTGGATCATTTGACTCTGTTAAAACAGTCAGTCCATACCCATTTGTATCAGCTGCTACACATTGATCTAAAAATTGAGTTAATATTTGAGTGCTGTGACATATTTGATTAAATTAACCCACAGCGTCTGGTACCCCATTTCTATTGAAACGTTCTAATGCGTAAGCTCTGACTTCATCAAGTGGAAAAGCTGATGGATCATAATTTACTGTATCTCCATCTCTCGTTCCTATAACAAATGCAGGAGGTCGCACAGCAAAATCTTGGGCTAATTGACAAGCTTTAAATTTTATATACTGAGGATCTGCAAGTAATGACGCATTTACTAGATCGGCAGATATGGGTGGTCGCACGTGACCATCATCAAAAAGTACCGTACCTTCAGCTGACACCTCTTGTATATGTCCATTACCATCTAATATTTCAGAAAATAATGGAACGTCTTTATCTACATCATAAAACTGTGTAGATAGCGGGTTAACAGTAAGAGCAAGTATCTTTCCTGTTACATCTCTAAAAGCCACATGCCCAAGTGCTGAATATTCTGGAAACTTACCAGTACTAGCTAACTTCGTGCAAGCTTCTGCTGGACCTGCAAGGTACTTTAGATTTGGTGGTTGTGTATGAGCGGCAGTAGAAACAACACATATGCGAGCATCAGAAACTGGTATGCCATTATTTGTTAGTATCCAATCATCACCACTCTGACTGAGGGCAAATGAATCTGGTTGAGGTGTTGGTGTCTCGGTAGGCCTACGAGTAGGTGTTGGACTTGCTTCTGCCGATGGTACAGGTGTCGCTGTTCTGACTGGTTCAGATTTTCTAATATCGGGAAAATATATAGGCTTTGCTGCTTCTGTGGGACGAGGAGTAAGCGTTGAGCCAACAGTTGCTTCTGGAGTTGGCGAGCCAGGTGTTCTCGTAGGGGTTGGAGCTTTACATGGACCATTTGCATATATATTTATATAGTCACAGGTTTGTGCAACAGCGTAACTCTTAAGTTGAGTTATCCTTGTTTCACTGATCTTTGGACACCCCGTCAGTCCAATTCCTTGAGATGTTGTACTTATTGTTTTATATTGACTACTTGGATTTTAAAAAGCATATGCAGCAGGTTCTCCATACGAGTGTAAAAAAATCAATGAACATACTTCACCCCCTCGAACAAGAGTATTGAGCTCTACACGAGTTCCACTTGTAGGAAGAGATTTGCCTCCTACATCTATGAGATAACCTTGTTCGTTTGAAACAAACATTTGCGCATAAGCTGGCATATTGTTTGGATTACCTTCAGGAATACAAAGTTCGACACCTACTGTATCATTGGCTGGTGCTCCACCATCACTACTAAAGTGTCCAACAAAATAGTTTTTAGGCAATTGATCGCATGTGCGAGCCACTTCAGCAGCGCTTACAGAATCGTCCATTCTGGCTACCCCAAGAAAGGCTGCAGCTAGTGTAATGGTAACCCCAAGCATTAGTAACTCGTTCCTAATTGATCATTCCATAATATTTATTATACGTATTCAATGAGTATATTATATACATTGAATGTGTTTTTTTCAACGGTTAATAACTTATAGTGTTTATATACTTAAGTACAGATTGAATATTCCAGACAATCTGTTAGAATAAAGTTCTTATGATTAATGATACTCAGCTAGCGCAAGTAAAAAAACTGTTTGACCTTGGTGCACATTTGGGCCACAAAAAAAACAGACTTCACCCAAAAGCACGCAAAAACGTATACACTATGCTCAATGGCACCTCGGTCATTGACCTTACCAAGACTGCAGAACAGCTTTCAAAAGCTAAACAATTCCTTGCAGATGCTGCAAAAGAAGGAAAGGTTATATTGGTAGTTGGTACTAAAAAAACTGCAAGTCCCGTAATACGTGCCTTTTCTGAAAAGAATAAGCTCGCATATATTACTGCCAAATGGCTTCCAGGACTTCTCACCAACTTCAAAACAATCATGAAGAATGTAAAGACACTTAAAGATTACAAAGAAACAGATACTCAAGAAGTTATCAAAGGATTCATCAAACATGAACGAACACAACTTCAAAAAGCTATGAATAAACTTGATCGACTCTACGGAGGTATGGTACGTATCAGTAAGCGACCAGATATCCTTGTTATCATAGATGTTAAAAAAGAAAAGAATGCCGTAAAAGAAGCTCAAATATTTAATATACCTATTGTAGGACTGGCAGACACCAATGCAGATCCAGATGAGATAACTTTCCCTGTGGTAGCAAATGACGATGACTCAACCGTAGTAGAATATATCGTGCAAGAACTCTTGGGTGCATATGTAGCTGCATTCAAACTTCCAGAAGTAAAAGTGGTTGAAGCACCAGTAGTAAAAAAAGAAGAAGTCAAGAAGGTAGCTAAAAAAGCACCAAAGAAAACAGTCAAAAAAACCAAATAATTCAAACACATGGACTACACTAAGTTAAAACAACTGCGCGCAGATACTGGCATATCATTCTCTCTTTGTAAAAAGGCCCTTCAGGAAGCAGATTTTGACATGAAAAAAGCAAAAGAATTACTGAAAAAATGGGGCGTAGAAAATGCGGTGAAAAAAGCAGACAGAGAAACGAAGGCGGGCGGCATATTCACCTATATGCATCACAATAGAAAAGTAGCTTCGCTTATAGAACTTCAATCTGAAACAGACTTTGTATCGGGAAATAAAGAATTTCAAGCTCTTGGACACGAACTTGCCATGCAAGCTGCATCTATTCCAGCTGAAAATGTAGAAGAATTTATGAAGCAAGACTACATTCGAGAATCTGGAAAGACCATAGAAATGCTTGTCAAAGATGCAATAGCCAAATTTGGTGAAAATATACAAATCGCTCGGTTTGTACGATGGGAATTGGGGGAGTAATACTACTCACTTTATGCTACAATAAATGTCATGAACGACATCCTTCAAGAATTCAAGACCAACATACAAAAGCACATAGAGCTTCTGAAAGAAGAACTTAAAACTATACGAACGGGTCGCGCTCAGGGAAGCATGGTTGAAGGAATCGTGGTCGAAACGTACGGCGGATCTATGAAAATGAAAATCCTCGAACTTGGGTCCATAACAACAGAGGGAAGTAGTACTATAATTATCACGGCATTTGATTCGTCTACCGTACAAGACATAGAAAAAGCCATTATGAATTCGCCACTGGGCTTAACTCCTAAAACCGATGGCAATGTACTCACCATCCGCATTCCTGCTATGAATGAAGAACAGCGGTTAAAATATACTAAAGTCTTGTCACAACAGATAGAAGAAACAAAACAATCTATTCGTTATGCCAGAGAGGATATTCGCAAAAAAGTTAAAATCCTTATGGATGAAAAAGATATAACCAAAGATGAACATTTTAGACTTGAAAAAGAAATTGACAATCTCACTCGAGCAAGTAGCGACACGCTTCAAGAAATCAAAAATCGCAAAGAAGAGGAAATAATGGCTATATGATCACTGCACTCATATTCATACTCATTCTAGTGGTTCTCGTACTTATCCATGAATTTGGACACTATTATGCTGCCAAACGCATGGGTGTGTATGTAGAAGAATTTGGCTTTGGATTTCCCCCACGAATTATAGGAAAAAAGATAGGGGAAACACTGTATAGTTTTAACCTCATTCCACTGGGTGGATTTGTAAAACTCTTTGGTGAGGAATACCATGAAAAGACTTCTCATAAAAAAGGCGATAATGATACCAAACAATCTATTCCTGCAAGCCGGGCATTTGTAAATAAAAAGCCTTGGCAAAAAACAATAATCATAGTTGCTGGTGTGGTGATGAACTTTATTCTTGGCTGGATCATAATATCCTATTTATTTACCTCGGGCGTACCTATTCCAAATGGCGTTAAGATAACCTCAGTGGCGCCAGGATCTCCAGCAAACTCAGTAGGACTTGAAGTAGAAGATGTCGTAACAAAGCTCATATATAAAGATGAATCAACAGATATACTAACTTCTCAATCACTTATTGCTACCACTCAATCGTATTTCGATAAAAAAATTACCATTGTTATTGCACGCAAAGACAAACAATTGGAATTTATGCTAACACCTCGTTCAAACCCCCCAAATGGTGAAGGTTCCATGGGAATCGTAATAGAACAGATGATTGAAGTAAAACATTACCCCTGGTATACCGCTCCATATCACGGACTCATCCATGCATTTAAAACTACTGGTACCATAGCAGTAGAAATCATCAAGATTCCTGCAGGATTTATGATGCACAAGAAAACATCGGTAGATTTTGCTGGACCTGTGGGTATAGCTAAAGTTATCGGTGAAGCCAGAAAATATGGCATATCAGCACTTCTGGAGATCACCGCGTTACTATCGCTTAATTTGGCAGTAATAAATATCCTCCCATTTCCAGCACTTGATGGCGGACGACTGGTATTTATCATCTATGAATGGGTGAGTGGTAGAAAGCCCAATCAAAACTTAGAACGATATATGAACATGGTAGGAATCGTGTTATTATTGGCTTTAAGCGTACTCATAACGATTTATGATATTCAAAAATATTGGGGAACATGAAACTACATTACAATAATATAACCATATCCGGAGGAGTTGCAGTTGGCAAAGGCACTCTCATGCATAATCTGGCAAAGCATTTGAAGCCCTTGGGCTGGCATCTCACCAGTGGTGGTAAACTTTTGCGAGAATATACCAAAGAAAACGTGCAACCTCTTG
>CALRFM010000079.1 GCA_943356515.1 Patescibacteria group bacterium | reverse complement strand
GTAAACTCATCTTCATTCACCTCTACTATTTTTCCAGAAAACACATGGTAAGGTGTATCTTTATATACAGCATTAGCCGTTATAGTTTCGCCTATTTCTGGGCCAGTGACAAACACATATTCATCTATTTCAAAATCTTCTGCTTTCAATTCTTTCAGCACTGTTCCTGACACTTCATAATAGCTTGTTAATGTTTCATCTACCGATGCTTCAATGCGTTCACCATTATTATTGATGATAAAAATAGAATTGCCTACTATGTCTTGAATCATTCCTGCAATTGCCTTGTTGTTTACATTAAGCTCTTCAACTTGTTCTGCAATTTTATCTTTGAGTTTGTCTACTTCTGAAGCGGGTTGCGCCATAACAGGAACCGCTACAATGCCAAGTGCTAAGATGAGTGTTAAAATGAGATACCGTTTGTTTATCATTCTGCAATAAAATAAACTCGTAACGTTTGTTGTTGTGGTGTGCTACTTTCGGTATAGGCACTCAGTTGAATGACATTTTCTCCAACAGATAAATCTACATCTATACTAAATGTCTCTTCCTTACTTTTAAAGGTACTTTCAAAAGACGGAGATTGAACAATGATTAGGCTATTTTTAGGAGCTTTCCCCGTTATGGTTACCGAGTCTTTTTCTACTACGCTTCCCTGTTCTGGAGTTGTTATAGTAAGGAGTTTTGGAGAGGAAGGTTGGGCAGCGTCACCTTGTGCTGAAGCCTGGTTAGGAGCAACAGGTACGATTTTGGTTTCATCTGCTTTGTTACTTTGAAAAAGCACCACAAGTGCCACTATGGCACCAAGGCTAATTCCCATACTTATTGCAATGATTGTTTCTCTATTCATAATAACCTATTTCTAAATACTTTAGGAATCGCTTGAATAATGTCTGACATATTATACCAATATCCTTTCTCTTTATATAACTCATCTGCCGCTGTTTTGATACTGTATGATGCACTTATTGCAGATACAAGTGCTGTGCTTCTGGTGAATAATCCGACAGTTAGTCCTGCAAGTATATCTCCGCTTCCGCCTTTGGTCAAACCTTGATTTCCTCCACGCACGACGTATAGCTCTTTGCCATCAGATATATAATCTTGTATCGATTTAAGGAGAATGATGCATGAGTACTCTTGAGCTTTTTGTTGTACTATATGTGCAATTTCGTCTGATGATAATTCTGATATATCAATTCCAAAAAGTCGTTTAAATTCTCCCTTGTGAGGTGTGATGATAGGTGGTTGTGTAAGATTTTTGAGCCACTGCACATCTATCATCTGCAGTGCTCCTGCGTCTATGACGAATTTCTTATTTGGATACTCCTGAAGCAAACGTCTGGTAAGATCACGTGCGTATACAGCTTCTTTGTCTTCTCCTCGTACCATTCCCGGGCCGATGAGTATAGCATCATCTTCCTCAACATAAGCGTCAACATCTTCTTGCCGTACCACGATGCCGTTGTGAAACAAAGATTTCAAATTTACAAATATTTCGTTATTTTCTTTAGTTGAAGAGTAGTGCACCATATCTACAAAATGTGATGCAATCTCTGCACTCCATAGTGAGGCACTGTGAAAGAGCGCAGACCCACCAATAATAAGCGCCTTCCCATTATTTCCTTTATGAGAATCTGCACGGGGGATGTATAATTTGCTAAAGATTGATTTGACGCTTTTAAGATCTGAGCTTTGAATCTTTGTTATATTCATTTGCTATAATTATACTTCATGAAAATCGGACACAAAAAACTACGCCAGTTATATTCAGCTTTTTTTAACGAACTCGACCATGCCCAGGTACCTCCTTCTCACTTGGTTCCGCAAGACGATCCAACGACGCTCTTTACCGGTTCGGGCATGCAACAGTTTGTGCCAAATCTATTGGGCGTTGCCCACCCATTGGGAGATAAACTGTTTGATATTCAACCCTGCGTTCGAGTACAAGACATTGAAGAAGTTGGAGACAATCGCCACGACACCTTTTTTGAGATGATGGGAAACTGGTCTTTGGGAGATTACTTTAAAAAAGAACAACTAAGAAATTTCTTTACCTTTTTAACCCATACAGAAAAAGGCCTTGGCATTGACCCAAACAGATTGTACGTCACGGTTTTTGAAGGAAATGATCAAGTAGCCCGTGATGAGGTAAGTATTGAAACATGGAAAACATTATTTGATGAAGTAGGAATTAAAGCAGAGGTAGGAGACCGGATTCGTATGTACCCTGCAAATAAGAATTGGTGGTCTCGTGCGGGCGAGCCAGACAAAATGCCAGCAGGCGAGCCAGGTGGCCCAGATAGTGAAGTTTTTTATAAATTCGATGGCGAACATGACCCCGCATTTGGCAAAGAGTGTCATCAAAATTGTGATTGTGGTTTGTTTCTTGAGATCGGAAACTCAGTATTTATGATGTATAAAAAGGTATCGGATGGTACCTTCGAAGAATTGCCTAAAAAGAATGTCGATTTTGGTGGCGGTCTGGAACGACTTCTTGCTGCTGCGCAAAACGACCCAGATATCTTTAATACCGATGTGTTTTCAACTATTATGAAGGCAGTAGAAAAAGCTACCAATCATTCATATGATGTTGAAACATGTAAACCCGCGCTTCGTATAATCACCGATCATTTAAAAACTGCTGTATTTATAATCAAAAATGGCGTTACTCCTTCCAACAAAGAACAAGGGTATGTGCTTCGTAGACTCCTGAGACGGGCTCTTGTAAAAATGCGCGCGCTCAATAAAAACTATTCAATAGATTCTATAGAACCCATTATTGAAGAGGTGTTAAAAACGTATGATGACATTTATTTTGAAACCACAAAAGATTTGAAAGAGATTCTTCCGGTTGTTATGGATGAAGTAGCAAAGTTTCAAAAAACACTTGAACGAGGATTAAAGGAGTTGGATACATTAAAATCAGTAGATGCAAAGCAGGCATTTGATTTGTATCAAACCTATGGATTTCCCTTTGAGATCACTCAAGAACTGTTGGCAGAAAAAGGTATCCATTTGTCTCAAGAAGATTATGACAAGGAATTTGCTTCGCATAAAGAAAAGTCCAGATCTTCAGCTGATCAGAAATTTAAAGGTGGACTTGCCGATAAATCTGAACAAACCGTGAAATATCACACTGCAACCCACTTGATTCATCAGGCACTCTTTGATGTGATGGGCAATTCAGTACGCCAAGAAGGATCAAATATTACCGCAGTCCGTTTACGATTCGATTTTTACTGCGCAGCCAAACCAACAGAAGAAGATATAAAAAAAGTGGAAACTATTGTTAATAGTCATATAACAAGTGCGCTTCCCGTTGGATTTAAGATCATGCCAAAAGAAGAAGCGCAAACATTGGGAGCAAGGTCATTTTTTAAAGAAAAATACCCCGATCAAGTGAAAGTGTACTTTATTGGTGCAGATGAGGATACGATCAGAGAGGCCTATTCTAAAGAGTTCTGTGGCGGCCCTCATGTAGCTAATACGAGTGAAATAGGAAAAATTGAGATAGAACGGTTCAAAAAGATAGGAAGCAACATGTTTAGAATTTACGCAAAATAATGAAAGACACCATACCATTTACAGATTTTCTCAAACTCGATATTCGAGTAGGATATGTAAAAGAAGCTGAGAATGTTCAAGATTCTAAAAAACTCGTAAAACTTATCGTTGATTTTGGAGAAGAACTTGGAGAACGTACCATACTCACTGGTATGCAACAATGGTATGGACCAGATGATTTTGTGGGAAAGAATTTCTCTTTTTTAGTAAACTTAGAACCGCGCAACATGGCAGGAATTGAATCCCAAGGAATGCTCATGGCAGCAGATCAAGACGATGTTCCTATGCTCATTCCCGTGTCCTCAGATATACGACCAGGAACATTGATAAGATAAGTCCACACATTGTCATGAAGTCTCTTCAGAAAAATATGGTATGATGAATCGTTTCGTAATATATTATTAATAATTTCCCAAAACTTATGGCAGTAAAAAAAACAGCTAACCCAGTTCCAGAAAAGAAAGTCGTTGACACGAGCGCAATCATTAACAGACTCAGCCAACAATTTAATCTTTTGGCAGTGCTTATAGTAGCGTTATTCTTATTCCAAGGGTACACGTTTTATCGAGTAAAAAATATCGAAACAACTGGTGTAGCTGCTGGCGCAGGCCAACCTGCTGGAGAATCTCCCTTGTCTGAAAAAAACCTCATAGCGTATGCAGATGAAATAGGCTTGGACAAAAAGAAATTTGAACAATGTCTCACCAGTGGTGCAAAAGTAGATGCGGTAGCAGCTGAATCTGCAGAAGCTGCAAGTTTGGGCGTGCAAGGAACTCCAGGATTTTTCATCAATGGAAAGTTCTTGGGCGGTGCGTTCCCCTTTGAAAACTTTAAAGAAATCATAGACAAAGAGCTTGATGGAACTTCTTCCACCGTATGTACTGATTATTCTGAAACACTTCAAACATACTGTGCAGATCCAGCAACCGCATCATTCAAACTTGATCCGGTACAGATAGATGTGGCAAATGCACCATCAATAGGACCTAAAGATGCAAAGGTCACCATAGTTGAATATTCAGATTTTGAATGCCCATTCTGTGCACGAGCGTTTGCAACAGTGGAGCAGATTAAAGCTGCATATCCAAAAGATGTAAGAATTGTTTACAAGCAACTTCCATTAACTCAACTCCATCAAAACGCACAAAAAGCTGCAGAGGCTTCACTATGTGCTTATGACCAGGGTAAGTTCTGGGAAATGCATGACAAAATGTTCCAAGCTCAGGGAGTGTAAGCCCCAATGTCATCCCGCACTTGATGCGGGATCCAGTCATATAACAACAACTAAGGCGGCCGAAAGGCCGCCTTTTCTTTTATCTTTTTTTACTGCGTCTACTTGCAGCAACCGATTTATCTACCCATACTTCGATGAGTTCCCTATCTTCCATCACCTGCGCTGGTACTTTCCAGTACGGCATGGTAGTTTTTGGATGGCTGCCTCGTTGATACATGAATGGCTCACTTCCCGCTTTTTTATAACCTGCAATATTGAGCTCATCTACTTTGAAGTACAGCTCGTCATCTGCAATAAGTGCGAAAATAAATCCATCT
>CALRFM010000078.1 GCA_943356515.1 Patescibacteria group bacterium | reverse complement strand
TCTTTGGGTTACAAATTATGACTAACTTGGGTGGCATGTCGGCAATTCTTCCGCTTACTGGTGTACCGCTGCCATTCATATCGTATGGGGGCTCGCATATCCTCACCTCATTTATGCTTATTGGCGTTGCTATAAACGTAGCTCGCACGTCACGTTTATGATACAATTCCCCTATGCAGCAACCTACAACGCTTATTATTACGGGCGGTCACGTGACTCCAGCTTTGGCTATAATTGACAGAATACAAGAACGCAAATTACCCGTAACAATTATTTTTGTTGGACGGAAATACAATAATAATAAAGAGAAAACGCTGAGTTTTGAATATCAAGAAGTAAGTAAACGATCGATTCCCTTTGTTCACCTTACCACCGGAAGGTTAACGCGCATTTTGCGCATAGCTTCTTTGGTAGATTTTTCTCAAATTACCTTTGGTTTTTTCCAATCTCTTATGATTGTGTTGAAATATAAACCTCACGCGCTCCTTTCTTTTGGAGGGTATGTTGCACTTCCGATGGCTTTGGTGGGATCGTTACTCAACGTAGCAATATACACTCACGAACAAACTATTGAACTAGGATTAACGAACAGGATTATTGGCAGAGTATCAAAACGCATATTTACGTCATTTCCCGAAACCAACCATCCAACAGTTACTTCGAAAATCACCTATACGGGCAATCCGCTTCGTAAAGATGTGATCTCACAAAAATCCATCCCAATATACTCACATCCACTCATCTATGTAACGGGCGGATCTTTAGGATCTCACGGCATAAATGAGTACATTGAACATAATCTTTTCAAACTTTTGAAAAAATATCACATCGTTCATCAGACCGGCAATGTGGCTGAATTTGATGACTTTAACAGATTGTCAACACTCCGTACGTCATTACCTTCAGATATGCAAAAGCGGTATGATGTGCGCGCTCATGTATCTTCAGAAGAAGTTGGCGCAATTATGCAACAAGCAGATCTGATAGTCAGTAGGTCTGGCGCCAATACCTTTTTTGAACTGATCGCACTTGCCAAGCTGTCGGTGCTTATTCCGCTTCCGTGGTCTGCAGCACAGGAGCAACAAAAGCATGCACAGATTTTGCGTGATGCAACGGTAGCAACCATCATAGATCAAGGAGATAGCGACGACCATTTTTTAGATGTTATCAATACCATGATGAAAAAAACATCATCCTATGAGAAAAATTTCAAAGAGCTTCAGGGACGGTATATCGCTCAAGCGAGTGATGCCATCATTGATGCACTATTTAATAAAGAATAAATATACCGTACTATTCATCTTTGCGTTTGCCCTATTGTTATTTGGCGCCATAAAAACAGACAGTATATTACGTGTTAAAAACGTAATCGTGAATGGAGACAGATCTACTGCACCGCTCCAGGGAGTTAGTGAGATCAAAGGCGCATTCATATGGCGCGTTGGTGAGGACAATATCGAAGCCATAAGGCAACTTAATCCAAGTTACACGATAGACTCTGTTGAAAAAACATATCCATCTACCATTACTATCAATGTTTACAAACAGGTTCCAGGAGCATATCTCACTGTTGATGGTGGGTATTTACTCTTAAGTACTGAAAGTGTGATTTTAGAAAAAACAAGAGAAGAGCCCTCTGATTCTTACCCAATTATCGCTTTTTATCAGCATATTCCATTCTCAACGTATTCTGTTGGACAGGTAATAGATGCAGATGAAATAGAAGATAGTTTGTATTTTTTAGCGCTTGTAAAGCAAACTACCAAAGAACGAGTGGATAGTATTGATATTGTCTCGTACAATATGCTAGGATTATATACAAGCAACAAAACATTTTTTTTCTCATCAGAAAAAGAGCGAGAAATGCAGCAGTGGCAACTTGAGCAGGCTGTGAAGCAGTTTCGTATAGATGGAACTGCGTATACCGTACTTGATGTACGGTTTGATAAACCGATTGTAAAATTTTAATAGTATATGGCTGAAGCTTTGATTTGTGGAATAGATATTGGAAGTACCAAAATAGCTACCCTTGTGGGTATGTTTTCTGCAGATACCGATGAAATCCGCATCATTGGATTTAATTCTTCTCCTTCAAGAGGTGTTAAAAAAGGTCTTATCGTAGACATAGATCAAGTAACTGCTGCACTTGAAGCAAGTATAGAAAAGGCCGAGCGCATGGCTGGGCATCAGATCAAAGAGGCATTTGTTACCGTGGGCGGCCCTCACATATCATCTCAAAACTCACATGGTATTGTGGCTGTTGCAAACCCACAATTTGAAGTAGTTGAAGAAGATGTACGTCGGGTAATCGATGCAGCACGCGCCATATCACTTTCAAACACCAGACGTATTATTGAAGTAACTCCACGAGAATATAGTGTCGATGGTCAAGGCGGCATAAATAATCCCATTGGTATGAGTGGGGTACGACTCGAAGTAGATACGCACATCATCACCGCTTCAACAACAAATTTAAAAAATATCGACAAAGTATTAAATGATTTAGGCATTGGCAACCTTGGGCACATATTTGCTGGTGTAGCATCTGCGCAAGCAGTACTCACTGACACTGAAAAAGATCTTGGTGTTGCACTCGTAGACATTGGCGGCGGCAAAATAGATATCAGTATTTATGTTGAAGGAGCACTGTCACATTCAGCATCTATTCCCATAGGAGCCAGGCATATAAGTAACGATATTGCGGTAGGACTTCGCATATCACTGGATTCTGCAGAGAAGATCAAATTGTACTTAAGTAACAATAAAGCAAAAATAGAAGAGGGAATGAAAAATAAAGAGAAAAATGTACTCGATGCATCAAAACTCCATATTCCAGAAAAACTTCCTGACGCAACTGCCAAAGAAGTTATTGAAGGAATTATCGCCCCCCGTATAGAAGAAATATACAGTTATATTAAAGAAGAACTGTCAAATAGTGGGTATGAAAAACAGATTCCATCGGGGATTGTCATCACCGGCGGTGGAGCACTGACAACAGGCATGGTAGAACTTGGCAAGCGCATCGTACGACTCCCTATTCGAGTTGGCACGCCAGAGCGGGCAAGTGGACTCGTTGATGAGGTAAAAGATCCCATGTATTCTGCCCTATTGGGAATACTTTATTATGGCAATAATATGATGCATGATGACAAAGACTATAAAGACTTCAACTCGGTTCTGAAAAATTTCTCTATGAATGATATAATAGCCAAAAGTAAAAAATTGGTTAAACAGTTTTTACCGTAACTACGTTTAGAACACATTATGCTTATTAAACCAAAAGCTGGACAAGCGGCGCGAATAAAAGTCGTCGGAGTAGGGGGCGGGGGAGGAAACGCTCTCACCTCTATGATCAATGAAGGCGGTATTGAAGGTGTGGAATTTGTTGCCATAAACACCGATGCACAGGCTCTTCTTCACAATAAAGCAGAAATTAAAATCCAAATTGGTGATCAGCTCACCAAAGGTCTTGGATCTGGTGGTGATCCAGACATGGGTCGCCAAGCTGCAGAAGAGTCACGAGAAAAACTAAAAGATGAATTAGGCACTGCAGATATGATCTTCATTACCTGCGGAGAAGGTGGTGGCACTGGCACTGGCGCATCACCAATAATCGCACAAATTGCTAAAGAATCTGGTGCACTCACCGTTGCAGTTGTCACAAAGCCATTTGAATTTGAAGGCGCTCCTCGAAAGCAGAGTGCGGCAGATGGTATTCAACAACTCAGAGATAGTGTAGACACTCTTATTGTCATACCAAACCAGCGTGTACTTCAGGTTATTGATAAAAAAACATCCATCTTGGAAGCATTTAGAAAGATTGATTCTGTGCTGCATGAAGGAGTAAAAGGCATTGCAGAACTTATCACGCTCCCTGGACTCATCAATGTAGACTTTGCAGATGTAAGATCTATTATGCAAAATGCTGGAAATGCCATTATGGGTATGGGAATAGCAAGCGGAGACAAGCGTGCAATTGCTGCTATAAGACAAGCAATATCTTCTCCACTCCTCGATACTACCATAGATGGCGCCAAGGGTATTTTATTGAATATCGTTGGCGGAGAAGACTTATCTATGAGTGAGATCGATGAAGCAGCTACCACGATAAGTAAATCTGTAGACCCAGACGCAAATATTATCTTTGGGGCGGCAATAGATAATAGACTTACCGACCAGATTAAGATTACGGTTATCGCAACCAGATTTGATGAAAATAGCATGAAGCTCTTTCAGTTTCAAAAACCTCAAGAAGATATTATAGCTTCAAAGCAATCTGAAGATGAAAAAGAAGAGAAAGAAGAGCTTTCACTGTACCCACCTGAAAATACCGAAGAACCTCCTGCCCCAACACACAAACTGGAAGAAAGTGACGAATTCGACATTCCAGCTTTCCTTCGTAAAAAATAACATCCCTCCCCCTTCGTCGAGTCTGACTCGACTTCGGGTACTCCCTTCTTGAAGGGAGATCTATATATAACTGGTCCCCCTTATGAAGGGGGTGATCCCGATTCATCGGGATCGGGGGATGTATGTTGTTATTCTTTAATATTCTCCGTAATCCATTTTTCTATAACTAGTACTGCGCCATCGGGATTTTTGCGAATATGATTATCGAGAAATCGAATAAAGTGAACACCATACAGCTCAAGCTCTTTCTGTCTTTTTTGATCTTTTACTTCTACATATTCATGGACAGATCCATCTATTTCGATAGCAAGATTGAGCTCTGGACAATAGAAATCCACTATATAGTTAAGCAGTGGTTTTTGTCGAAGAAACGTATAGCCTTTAACTTTCTTTTTTTGAATACATTTCCATAGTAATACTTCAGAGAGAGTGCTATTATTGCGCATATCTTTAGCCAACTTCTTGAGATTGGGATTATAAGGAATTGGCTTCATATATTTAGTTTAATACATCCCCTGCCCTTCGGGCACCCCCTTCTTGAAGGGGGATCTATTATTGATCAATCTATAGTTCTCCCTTCAAGAAGGGAGTACCTCCGACGTACGTCGGAGGAGAGGGACGTTGCGTATGTCAGTCCAAAATAGAAATGTCATCCCATCAAAGTAGGTCAAACTACTTCTTTTGAGCGTAATGTTCTCCATGGATGATTAAGTGGAGGTTTCCAGTTGAGTTTATG
>CALRFM010000077.1 GCA_943356515.1 Patescibacteria group bacterium | reverse complement strand
TTATTTGCAAGGAAGAATTAAATATACAAGGCATTGACAAATAAGCCTTGCATCTTTATAATAGGGCATGACATATTTAGCTACCATAACATCAAAAAGACAATTTACCATACCCTCCGAATTGTATAAGAAGGTTGGTTTTGCACGAGGAGACAAGGTAACCATTGAGGAAAAAAATGAAGGTCTGTATATAAGATCTGCAGTTGGCCTGGTAAAGCAGTTGGCTGGTTCGGTTTCAATTCCTCAACACTTACGCACCGATGATCTTGATCAGGCAATAACCATGGCAAAGAAGAACTATTTTAAAACAAAGAAATGATTTTTTTGGATACTAATTATTTTTTACGTTATCTTCTCAATGATATATCTCCCCAACACTTGGAGGCTAAAAATTTATTTGAGAAAGGAGCCAAGGGGAATGTGTTACTTTTTACCTCTACAATAGTATTTTTTGAAATATTTTGGGTACTTACCACTTCATACAAAAAATCAAAAAAGGAAATCATAGATATTCTTAATAACCTTCTTGCTTTACCATTTATTGAGGTTGAAGAAAGACAAATATTACAAGATGCGCTTAGTAACTATCAAAACAGCAATCTTGAATTTGAAGACTGCTATAATATTGCTTATGCGAAAAACAACAATATGTTATCGTTTGCAACTTTTGATAAAAAACTCAAGAATTTTTTAAGATAACATAGTCATCTACATCTGCTCCATGAGTAGCCATCCAAACAGGCGCTACATGCTTGCTGTAATAATCGAGAAGTGTTCGGCAATTTACTGGAAGATCTTTAAAAGATTTGGCAGCTTTTATCTTTTCTCCATCCCATCCTTTAAATAGTTTTGATTGAGCAGAAAGATTATCGAGTGCATCTTGATAAGGAAAGTAAGCAGACTTTTTTCCTGTTTTTTTATCAACATATTTTGTGGTGATAGTTATATGTTCCCCTATTTGAGAAGCATCCAAGTGTGACGCAACCAAACAATTATAACCACTCGCCCGCTGCAAGTATTGAGCCATAGGAATAGATACATAATAAATATCTCGAAGTCGTCCAGTGGTTTTCCCTTTTTCAGCAAAGTCTTCCTGTATGCGTTTCTCAAATTTCTTATCTATTGTTGCGGGAAGCACGCGTGTTCCTACACTTGAAACGTAGGTAGTCTTCATAACTGCGGCTCGAATACGAATATCTTCTGGAAGAATAATATTGTATGTTGCGTCGTTTATATTTCTTATCATGGGTCGACTCGCCGTGATGTCTGGGTACACACCGTGATACGGATCGAGCCCTGGACCCTGCGCGCCTTCCAGCACAAATGGCTTTGTGCCATCATTCCATGCTTTTGAAAGAATGTCGTAGAGGGGCACAGTGTATGGTTTTAAACTATTTCTTGCTGCACTCAGATTTTTAAGAAATACCTGTTTGGATCCAACTGGTTGAGTGATTTTTTGAAGCGTTGGTTTAACCTGAGTTTGAGCAAGACTACTTCCAAAGCCTTTCAGAAATTGCGCATATAAATCGTAATGAGAGCCCAAGATATCTTTCCAATTATGTGCCATCAGATCTTTCATAGTTACCGCATATCTTCCATACACACTCTCATAGGCAGATGCAATGCCGCGACCCGTTGAGCCATGGCCGCCCGTGGTTACCCGGTTCATAACCAATTCACGCGCGCGGTGGGTATCTAAACATAATGGAGTCCGCTCATCAATAATTAATTTCCCCGGAATGCCGCCAAGAATGTGAGACGTTCTTTCAATTTCTGCAACCAAATCTTGCGGATGAATAACAGCGCCCCGCGTAATAAATGACGTGGTGTTTTCAAAAATAAGACCAATGGGAAGCTGATGAGTGGTTACCACTTTGCCGTTATAGAGAGTTTCATGTCCGGCATTTGCGCCGCCATTAAACCGAAGGGAATATGCTGATTGTGCCTTTTTAAACATGCCAATACACTTTACTACGACTGAGCCTTTGCCCGAATCGCCGAAAAATGCGTCTTCTACTGAGATAGAATTTGGTCGACTGCTTTGCATGTGTGCATAAGATAGCATGTTTTCTATTTGTTGGCAAGGCGAGCCTGTGTGGTAAGATATGATTATGCATCAAACCTACCAATCCCCCTTCAGTTGGCGTTACGGATCGGAGCATATGAGACAGATATTTAGCGAGCAGCACAAGTTTGAATTATGGCGAAGAGTGTGGGTAGCACTTGCCCAAGCCCAGCATACAGCCGGTCTAGTATCTGCAGAAGAACTTGCTGATTTGCAAAAACACCAAGACGAAATAGACATTTCACGCATTCTTGAAATAGAAAAAGAAACCAAACATGATGTAGTTGCTGCCATAAAAGAATTTGCAGAAAAAGCAAAGATTGGCGGTGGAAAGATCCATTTAGGTGCTACTAGCATGGATATAAACGATAACGCCGACACCATACGCTATCACGAGGCACTGGGCAGTATTGAGAAAAAAATAGTCAATCTTCTTACGATATTCTCATCACTCATCGCACAATACGCAAACACACCCTGCATGGGGTACACCCACTTGCAACCAGCAGAGCCCACTACGGTAGGTTACCGCATGGCATATTACGCGCAAGATTTACTCATGGATTTTGACTACTTACAATTTGTAAGAGGCGCTATGAAGGCAAAAGGTATGAAGGGGGCCGTAGGAACAGCGGCTAGTTATACCGCACTTACTAAATCAGCGCAAGGAGCAAGCCAGATGGAACAAGAAGTAATGAAGAGTTTAGGATTGCATTCGGCAACCATTAGTACCCAAGTGTATCCACGCAAGATTGATTATTACATTCTTACCCTTCTGAGTAGCATTTCCTCCACTTTAGCTAAATTTGCATCCGACCTTCGCATCCTCCAATCACCATCCATAGGTGAATGGTCTGAACCGTTTGGCAAAACACAAGTAGGGTCTTCAGCCATGCCCTTTAAGAAAAATCCCATTGCATCAGAAAAGATATGTTCGCTGGCTCGCTATATTGGTACCCTTCCGGCAGTCGCACTTGAAAATGCAAGTCATTCCTATTTGGAGCGCACCTTAGACGATTCAGCCAACCGTCGCATCATTCTTCCTGAAGGATTTTTGGCAGTAGACGAAGTGCTTATTACTGCAGAAAAAATACTCAAAAACATCGTCATAAACAAAGAACGAATCGCATATAACCTCAATCAATATGCCCCATTTGCCGCATCTGAAAGCATCCTTCTTGAGGCTGTAGCTCGCGGAGTAAATCGCCAAGACATGCACGAAACATTGCGTGAAATAGCTATGCAAGCATGGGCGCAGGTGCAAGTGGGTAAAGAAAACCCCATGGCAGATTTGCTGAAAAAAAGCACCGCCATCACCGACCATGTGACCATCGATGCCATCGACCAGCTTCTGGATGTATCTACTCACATTGGCGATGCTCCCAAGCGCGCTATGGATGTGGTTGATATAATTAATACATTTATTTCATTATGACATCACTCAAAGTAGCTATAGTTATGGGTTCAGATTCCGATCTTCCCATCATGAAGGCAGCGGCAGAAACCCTTCAATCATTTGACATCCCCTTTCTTATCACGGTAATATCGGCTCATCGCACACCAGAGGCGGCATTTACTTTTGCAAAAGAAGCCCGCACCAATGGGTATGGTGCCATTATTGCCGGTGCTGGAGGAGCGGCGCACCTAGCAGGAGTCATTGCAGGCATCACTACACTTCCCGTCATAGGTGTTCCCATAGAAACCAAAGCCCTGGGCGGCATGGATTCACTCTATTCAACCGTGCAGATGCCACCGGGTGTTCCCGTTGCCACCGTTGCTATAAACGGTGCTCAAAACGCCGCGATATTGGCAGTACAGATTCTGGCAACAGCCGACGCTAACCTTGTCAAAAAACTTGAAAATTACAAAGAAGATCTCAAAAAAACAGTTGCACAAAAAGCCGAAAAAGTAGAGAATGCGTTCTAATCTATAAATTATTATCACTTTATGGTTTCAGATGAGCTCATTATTCAATCCATTCCAAACGTATTAAAGAGCATAGATATTCCTAAACTGGGAGATAAGAAACAAGGAAAAGTTCGCGATATCTATTTCAAAGATGATACGCGCATTCTCATAACCACTGACCGCCAATCTGCATTCGATGTCATATTAGGACACATTCCCTACAAAGGGGCAGTGCTCAATATGCTTTCAAAATTCTGGTTTGAACAGACACAAGATATCGTAAAAAACCACATGATCAGTGTTCCCGATCAAAATGTGATGGTTACTCAAAACTGTAAACCCACATCGGTTGAGATGATTGTGCGTGGGTACATGACCGGCGTTACCAAAACCTCTATTTGGTATTCGTACGAAAAGGGTGAACGTACTATGTATGGTATAGACTTCCCTGAAGGATTGAAAAAAAATCAGCAACTCCCCACACCAGTACTTACTCCAACCACCCACCCAGAAGCAGGAGTTGGACTACACGATGAGCGACTTACCAGAGATGAGATCATCGATCAACATATTATTGAGAAAGAGCTCTATGAACAAATGGAACAAGTTGCACTTACATTATTTGCGTATGGAAGTGAGTTGTGTAAAAAACAGGGACTCATACTCGTTGATACTAAATATGAATTTGGTACTCATAACGGCGAGCTTATGCTTATCGATGAGATTCACACCCCAGATTCATCACGGTTCTGGATTTCAGAGTCATACGAAAGACTATTTAATAATGGTGAGGAGCCAGAAAATTTTGACAAAGAATTCTTGCGACTTCGCTATGTCAACGAACTTAACTATACCGGCGACGGAGAACCTCCAGAGATGCCACAAGATCTCATTGTAGATTTAGCTAAACGGTACATAAGTGTGTATGAAAAAATAACAGGAAAAGTGTTTGAAGCATTTAAATATCCCATTGAAGAAAGAATTCGGAAGAATCTACTCGCGCACTTGTAAACTACTACTTGCGTAGGTTACATTGATGGGTTCGATAATCACTTGTTTGTCCCCCTTCTCTACCCGTCCTACATCGTATGCTTTTATAGTATATGCTTTTGCAATTGCCAGGGTATTTTTAATATCCTTTTGTGGAACAAATACCGCAAAACCTGCACCCATATTGAACGTTGCATATGCCTCCTGCGCATCGAGCCCCGTCTGCTCAACCAAGAAGGTGAGCACCGATGGCACCGGTGGGAGCGTGGCGA
>CALRFM010000076.1 GCA_943356515.1 Patescibacteria group bacterium | reverse complement strand
TATGATCGTACACTCCGAATAGGTAGATACCACTTCTGTCATGGGGATATGATCCCATGCAAGAGCTTTCAGTATTAAATAGTACACTCCTGGGGTATCGATGATATTTACCGGGAATTTGACCGTTATAGAAGATAAGTCATAAAACTCTGAAATGATTTTTTCGTCTTTGTACAACTCTGTTATAGTTTCACATGCCTCGTTACTCGCTATAATCGTAGTTTCAAACACGCCATGGGTTATAGTGGTAAACTGAGCGTGATTAAGACTGGCATACTTCAACAGCTCTCGCTGTTTTTCTATTAAAGTAGGAGCATTAGCTATAGTCATTTCAAATAAATTTGAGCGCACAATAAGCTCTGGATTTGATTCAAATATTTTCGACAGTTCTTTATCTACTTGAAGTGTCGGTTGCAATCTTTTGAGCGCCATCATGATAGATCCTGGTTGTACCTCTTTCATAGTCTTCTCTTCTACTTCTTTTTGCAACTCTCTTGCAAGACTAGAAAGGTTTATTATTTCACGTGCTATCCCCTCCTCTAGGAAGGGAGTACGACGGATAATGTCAGAAACTATAGAAGGTACGGTAATCATGTTGATATTTTAACATATTTAATATAATTTTGTATATTTTGTTGGAAAAATTGATTTATAGCAATTCACCAGTAAACTAATAGCTCATATCAGTTTAAAAACACCCATGTTTCGTTTAGAACAATTTGGCGGTAATCATCATCAAGAAGGAGTAGTAAGCTCAGAAATGCAGCAGTCACTTGGTGGCCTACGAGGGTATATTGAAGTTCGTAATCCCTCCATAGTTATAGTCGAGTCAAGTCCACTCTACGCTTACCCATCAATGCAGTATCCAGAGCAAGCCATCAATCACCCCACATCACTGAATGCACAATCTGCAACAAAGGAAGTTATGTCGCTCATGGGCAGCTTAGGAATTCCTACTCAACACTGGGCCATGATAGATGATGTAAATAATGGCATATCTCCAAATGCTCCAAAGACTGATATTTTTGAGGCTTTTCTTGCAGAATCTACAGAGAGTTCTTTGTATCATCGCATTTCGCATCTTGCATGGGAGAGTGACTTTCAACAAGACGAGCTCGACCAATGTGGCATTATGGATGCGCGGTTTCAACTCAAAAAGTTAAAAGAAGCTACACGACATTTTACTAACCTGGAATCACTCCCAATGCTATTAACTATTCATCCCGTTGGATTTAAAAATCAACAGCGTCTCATGCTTGAGTCAATCCGAGCTCTTATCAAGTCTGACCCAGATGCATGCGTTCTCCAATTACCTAAGACAATAAAAGGGAGATTGGCACTTGAGCCGTTTGTACATATTTGGACAGATGAACAAGGAATTGAATCTATTACCACGCCGAAGATGATTGGTGGATCTCTCTATCACATGCCAATTTCAGATCTATAATCATGAACATCTCATCATCACAGCTCAATGAATTAACTCTTATTCCCTATGAAGGTGCGGGAAACAGAACGCCAATTCTAGATATATCGTCACTTATAGACAATATAAACACTGATCCAACAATCATTCGATCCCAATTGGAGTCCAACATTCCATTTCGCACATGGCTTGCAAGAGAAGGTAAATGCGTGCGTGCCGATTCAATAATGATCTATTATCTGACCAGTAATGAAGATTATGATGCGGTGACGTTTATCGGCGAACCAGGTGTCAGTATTAACGCTCCTTTTTCTGACATGTGCGGCAATGGTATACGCTCACTTGTCCTTCATATCATTCTAAGTTCATCAGATCAAAAACGGAACGATTTCTTATCAGAAGGAATGGGTATTTGGGCAGGTGAAGTACGAACAGTATTGGTAAGTGATATTAACTTTCAAGAAAAAAGTGGCACATTCCGTGTTGAAATGGGCCCATTTACTATGTTGTATGCACCAATGATTATTCCACACCCCCTTCTTAAGAATATGAGAATCCATAGTGGATTCAATGGTCAAACGACTGGTGAACCACACGTGGTTATTCTTATTACCGATGAAGATTTAGCAAGTTGGCGAGTAAAATGTTCCGCAATAGCACGTATAAATGATCCTTTAGAAATAGCGCGCACACTTGTCTGTCTATTGGGGAAAGATATCACGTTTAATAGTGAGCTATTCCCCCGAGGCGTTAATGTAAATGTAGGGTTGATTCAAGGAAATACCATCTCAATGTCTACTCATGAAAGAAATATTCATTCATCTCAAAGCACGTGTATTGCAGATCAACAAAAGAATACATTTTGCCGGTGCAATACTCTGGCATGTGGAACGGGTGGAGCGGCTGTTGCCAATATTGCTTTATTATTGTTTCCTCATATGGATTCAATGATAACTACTATTCATCCTGGAGGCACAATTCAATACGACCTACGATATGGCTATACCACTATGATAGGCAATGCGCATCAAAGTGCTATTTGATATAATATTGACAAAGAAAAAGATTATGCGGAGTTAGTTTCCGCCAAAGGCGGATCAGCCTCTGGCTGACAGTTGGTAGAATGCCCCGCCACGGCGGGGAGGTCAGGGTTCGAAATATGAGATAAGCGGGATTAGTTCAGCGGTAGAATGTCTCTTTTCCAAAGAGAAGGTCAGGGGTTCGAATCCCCTATCCCGCTCCAAATGTATACAGTTTACATTCTTCAGTCATCATCCAGCGGAAAGCACTACATAGGATTTACAAAGAATCTTGCTCGAAGGCTAGCGGAACATAATGCTAATTCAACAAAGTCATTAAAATATAAAGGTCCGTATAATGTTATTTATACTGAAGAATATCCAGATAGACTCAGTGCTCATAGAAGAGAACTGCAAATAAAATCTTATAAAGGTGGGAATGCCTTTAAGAAGTTGTTAGGTAATATGTAGCGGTAGAATGCCCCGCCACGGCGGGGAGGTCACGGGTTCGAGTCCCGTACTCCGCTCCATAATTATTTTTCATACTCTACTGTGAAAGGATAGGGCGCATTCTCTGGCAGCATTTTATCAAATTTAGGATAAACTCGCATCCTACAACCAAAATATCTTTCTAATAGACCTAATGGGTCAGCTCCAGTCAAGAATACTCCATCATAAGGTATCTGAAATGTTCCTTCTCTTTTCATAATTTGTAATGGTACTGGGATATCCCCACATTGGATATTGGGTATAGGAGTAGGGGTGGGAAGGCTGGTTGGAGAACTTGCATTTGCCGAACTACAGCCAGCAAGCCAGAATATGGCAGGAGTAATGATCGTTAATATTGCCCAATGTTGGAAACGACCTTGTTCAGCGCTGCTCATAGGGTTGTTCAACTGCACTATTATACCTCACATTTCGGTATACTTCCATTATGTGGGGCATTTTAAAGAAATATCAACTATCAATACTTTTTCTCACCGCCTTTCTCATTCGTCTCATACACCTGAATCAATCACTGTGGCTCGATGAAGCAACCACCGCCATAACAGTCAAAACCTATTCGTTCACCCAAATCATCACCCAGTTCTCTCCACACGATTTTCATCCCCCACTCTATTACTTGTTCATGGACCTATGGACCAATGTATTTGGCTATTCTGAAATTGCGCTTCGCATGCCATCGGTCTTGTTTTCATTGGGGGCAGGATTGATCATTTATAACATTGGAAAAATTATATCTGGATCCCGGATCGGGGTCCGGGATGACAAGAATGTTGGATTTTGGTCAGCGGCGTTCTTTCTGTTTAATCCTCTTATCATCTATTACTCTCAAGAAGCACGCATGTATAGCATGGTTACCTTTTTTATTGCAGCCAGTTTTTATTATCTCGTCAGACATCTAACGTCTAACGTCAAACGTCTAACGTCACATTTCTGGCTCATGAGCATCTTTCTGATTTTGAGCTTCTTTACGTTCTACGCAAGCATCTTTTATATCGCCACGGTATATATATATTTACTTTGGAAACAACCAAATAAGGGTCCGACCCTTTTGTCGGGTGCAATTGTCGGGCTTGGAATCGCGGCAATTGCCCCGCTTCTTATGCAGCAATATGCTGGTTCGCGTGAAGCGCTGGTGTCTGTAACCCATTGGTCGCTTGTATTGGGAAAAGTAACACTAAAAAATCTGCTTCTTTTTCCCATAAAATTTACCAGTGGGCGTATCAGCTTCTTCCCCAAGTCGCTCTACTATCTTTTAGCTGGTGGGTGGGTTGTATTGGTAAGCTTGCCTGTCATCCTGTCCGCCAGCTGGCGGATGATTCAGGATCTTAAAGATAAAAGATTCCTGGGTAAATTCGGAATGACAATATTCTTTCTCATCACTCCCATAATTCTTGGGGTGTTATTTTCATTCAACTCTCCCCTACTCCAATACTTTAGATTTCAGTATTTGATAGTATTTTTGAGTTTAGCGTTAGGTTTTGTAGTCTGTCATTCTGAGCAGAGCGAAGAATCCATCAAATCATGGATCCTTCCCCCGCTTAGCGGGGTCAGGATGACACAGTACGTATTACTCGTTGGTTTTATCTCTTGGTCACTCCTCTACCTTCTTTTCCCACAATTTCACCGGGAAGATTGGAAGTCTCTTGCAAACGATTTGCAAAAAGAAACATCCATCGTCTATATGATTCCAAGCTCTGCAGATCCGGTGCGATATTATGCTCCAGAGATTGAAATTAAAGATATCAGAATGACAGAGGGTTACAATCATTTATTCATCTTACCCTACACCACCGACATCCATGGGGTAGATTATGTGAGCTTGCTCACCGATACAGGATATGAGCTCCAAGATATAACATCCTTCCGAGAACTTACGTACGAATATTGGGTAAAGAGCGGTATTCTTTAACACTGGCATACAGCAAGATAGCATTAGCCACCACAAACGCCGCGGCAATTGCAATGGGTGGACCAAACATACCCTTTGTCGGAATGAGGATATATGAGCCGACAGTGATGATAATAAATAATGCAATATTGGACCAAAGAATATATACCGGTTTTTTTACTGTGTAAAGAATAAATATCATAAATACCGTGCCAAATGCATTAAGAACAAAGGGAAGTGCCAGTGCATGTGCGGCACCTGCAGCGGGTCCATATTCAGCAGTAAACACCAAGTCAAATACTGCTTGTGGAGTCAGGAATAGGGCTATAAAAATACCAGCAGGGATCATCATGTACAGCATGCCCTTTTTGAGCATTTTTTTAAGCTGCGCCTTATTTTCCACCGTTGCAAATTGTGGCGAAAGCACCTGAGATATGCTTACAATAGTAGCGATGATAGATAGAATAATCTTCTGTGACAATCCATAATACCCTACTTCATCGCGCAGTCCAAAAAATGACAGTAAGAATAAGTCCATCCGGATTCCCATATTGTAAAACTGTGATGCGGCAAAATACATCATGGTATAGCTAAATTGAAATTCC
>CALRFM010000075.1 GCA_943356515.1 Patescibacteria group bacterium | reverse complement strand
CTCGAGTCTTGCTACATAATTCTTTTCTAATGTTAGATCTTTTGATTTATTCATCTTTGCTAAATTAATTTTTAACTTACTTAAATTTAGCATCGAATTATGTGACCTTTACAGCAATGACAAAACTGTATCATATAGTGCCATGTCATCTTGAACTCTTACCCAACGTTTCCAGAGCTTGACTTTGAGTTTTACTTATTATATCCTGTACATATATGTATAGGATAAATAAATTATTGAAAGAAAAAAATACTCTATTTCATACCCAGGATCTTGCTGTACTTTGGGGTATAACTAACCGAAATACGTTATACACTACGATTAAAAGGTATGTCGACCAGGGGGTTTTTACCCCTATTTACAAAGGATTTTATACGACCGTTGATTTAGATCAGCTTGATCCGGTCACTCTCGGGATTAGAGCTCTGCATGAATATGCATATTTGAGCACAGAGACTGTACTTGGGAAGGCTGGTGTGATATTCCAGCTGAGTCATCACATTACCCTCGTATCATCTTTATCAAAAATAATCAGTATTGGGGATCAAAGTTACCGAGTTCGATCAATGAGAGATGAATTTCTCTACAATGATATGGGGATAAGTATTGAGAATGGGATACCAATCGCATCTCCAGCGAGGGCGATAGCTGATTTGTTGTATTTCAATCCAAACTATTATTTTGATAACTTGAAAGCATTAGATATTAAAAAAGTGAGATCAATTCAAAAGGGGGTGGGTTACTTATGATATTGCCAAAAAGAGAGGATGCCTTGCATAAAGCTATGATGTTTCGAGTATTGTCAGCGATAGGAAGTGATCCTGATCTATCTCAGTCTATTTTTTTCAAAGGGGGTACCTGTGCTTCGATGCTTGGATATCTTGACCGATTTTCGATTGATCTTGATTTTGACCTGAAAGTGAACGTTGACAAAATACCTTTGAGAAAAAGATTTCGCGCAATCATGAGCGAATTAAACATGACGATTGATCGGACAAGTCCTGGTGAACTTTTTTTTATTCTCAAATACAAAGCGCCAAATATCAACAGAAATACATTAAAAGTAAGCATAGTTGACACACAGTTAAAATCAAATGTATACAAACCACAATTTTTCTCAGAAATTGGAAGATACTTGAACTGTCAAACTATCGAGACGATGTTTGCCAATAAACTTGTTGCTCTTGTTGATAGATATGAAAAGCACAAAAAACTTGCCGGTCGAGACCTGTATGATATTCATCATTTTTTTCTCAATGGCTATACGTATGAGAACAATGTCATTATCGAAAGAAGAAATATGGCACCAGTAGTATATCTAGAAAAGTTGAGGTCATTTATAGAGACAAAAATAACTCAAAAGATCATCGATCAAGATCTTAATTATCTTCTAGCTACAGATCAATTTCGATCGGTGAGAAAAACTATAAAGCGCGAAACATTGATCTTTTTGAAGGATGAAATAGAGAGGGTACCATTAGCTTAGGATCTTTACAATAGCCTCGGCATCAATGCCTTCAAACCTCAAAAGCTCAGCGGGTGTGCCAGATCGGGGAGTTTTTCTTACGGCGAGATGAGTGAATTTGATATTTTTACTGGATTCCCGATCGGAGTCGGGAATGACAATGTTAGTCAATACTTGTAGAACCGCATCTCCTAGTCCACCATCAGGGTAATGATCTTCGACGACGATTACATGACCTGTTTTTTGTGCTTGTTTCAAGATTGTTTCTTTGTCAATCGGCTTTACAGAATATGCGTCAAGAACTGCGACATTGATTTTTTTCTCTTGAAGGAGTGTGTATGCTTTTAAAGCCTCATGAAGTGTGATTCCTGCGGCTATGATCACGGCCGTATCTTTTTCAGAAGATTTAATCAGCTTGGATCCTCCGATCGTGAATTTTTCATCAAGATCGTAAAGTATTGGAGTTTTCTCGCGGGTAAGGCGCATATAGACAAGACCTTTATATTTTCTTATTTCGTCAACAAGATTGATAGTTGAGACTCCATCTGATGGATAAAGGATTGTGCTGTGGAGGATCGCACGCATCATGGCAATATCTTCAAGAGCCATCTGCGATGCGCCGTCAACTCCAATTGATACGCCGGCGTGTGAGCCCACAATGGTTACGTTGGGATCAGCATATTGGCACATGCGAATTTGGTCATATGCTCTGCTTAAAAATGCAGCAAAGCTTGAAGCAAAAGGAATGAGGCCAATCTTACTCATGCCAAGAGCCACAGACACCATGTTTTGTTCAGCAATAAACATCTCAAAGAATCTGTCGGGTGCCACTTCTTTCATGGTTTCAGCATAGGTTGAATTTGACGTTTCAGCATCAAGTACCACGATCCGCTCATCTGTTGCTATCAGTTTGAGTGCAGCCCCGTAAGCTTCCCTGGTAGCGGTTGGTGTATCAAAAGTTGGAACATCCCTCCCCATTTGGGTACTCACACGTCCAACGTGCCTATCGCCTTCATAAGGGAGATCTATCTTCTCTGGCTTTGCCACCTCTCCTCGTGCTTCAATATCTACTTCGCCAAGCTCTTTTAAGGCATCTTCCAACATATCTTTTGGCAATGCTTTTCCATGCCAGCCTTCTTTATCTTCTACTGCCGATATCCCCGCACCTTTTTTGGTTTTGGCTATGATCATGGTGGGTATATCAGCGGATAGCGGATAGCGAATAGCGGATAGATCATGAAATGCTTTTTGGACTTCTTCCAGATCGTTTCCATGTTCAATCACAATGGTATTCCAGCCAAATGACTTGATACGATCTTCGTATGTTTTAAGATCCCATCCGAGCATGGTTTCACCTCGCTGACCAAGTCTATTGACATCAAGGATCCCCACCAAATTATTGAGTTTGTAGTGCGATGCAAGTTGCAGGGCTTCATATACTTGTCCTTCAGAAAATTCCGAATCTCCCATGAGCACGTATACCATAGGTTCTCTTATGTCAGAATGACGGCTACATTGTAATTTTATCCCCAGTGCCATACCAAGTCCTACTGATAAGCCTTGACCAAGGGAACCAGTAGCTACATCTACCCAAGGCAGGTCGGTGGTTGGGTGACCTTCAAAACGGGAATCAAATTTACGAAGCGTTAATAGCTCATCGTATTCTACCCAACCAGCCGCATGATACAGAGCGTAGAGCAGGGGAGAGGCGTGACCCTTAGAGAATATCATACGGTCGTTAAATATATATGTAGGATCTTTTTCGTCATACGTAAAATGATCATCAAACCAGATTGCTGTCATAAGCTCTACTGCAGAAAGTGAGGTGGTGGGATGACCAGAACCAGCCGCTGTGGTCATCTGTAATATATCGTGACGGATGAGTTTGGTGAGTGTTTTGAGGTCAGTTTTCATATGAAAATTAGTATAGCATAAAGTTAGAAAATAGACTGTCTATAGTAAAAGGGATTATCCCTTTTACTATGAGATGTTATCGTGTGACTTGATAGGTCTTGACTTGCTCAAGAAGTTTTTTTGCCTCTTCATTTTCTTCAAAATGCTTTCTTACTGGTTGGAGTAACGCATCGAGAATATCTATCACAGACGATTTCAAGTCCATCGGGTGCAGCGCATAGGACGCATATGCTTGTTCCAACTCATTGTACGATTTATAGGTTGCTGTGCCGCCAAATTTATCCGGCCGTGAAATCCTGAGCTCGTCGAAGGATTCAAAAATAATATATTTACAATATTCCAAAATAGGGTTTTCCTTCACCACTCCTTCTGGCGCCCACGCTTTTCCGATTTTTCGTTTGATATCTTCTTTGGTATCGGTCATAAAGATCGCAGAATCTGGATTGGACTTTGACATTTTTATTGCTATGACGCGACTGATTTTATCACCTGCAACATCCCTCCCCCCCGAGTACTCGGGGGTACTCACACGTCCAACGTGCCTATCGCCTTCATAAGGGAGATCTTGTATTGGGGGCGTCAATCCCTGTAGCATATGATGACTGACCACCACAGGCTTCCAGTAGCCTAGCTGAGGTCCCACTTCGCGGGCAAGCATATTGACCTTACGTTGATCCATACCAAGTTGAGTTATTTTCGCCCCAAGGGTAAAAATATCAGCAACCTGCATACAAGAGTAGATGATATGAGCGCCGGTCAGTTTTTCGAGTGATTCTTCACGCCCCATCATCTCTGCGGTGCGGACAAAACGCTTGAGGGCGTTTGATTTTCCAACTTGAAGAACGAGTTTCCAGTAATCAGGGTCTTTGACCAAATCCGATGCCCAGACAAACTCTACGTTTGACAGATCCATACCGCATGCCTTCCAAACTTCAATAAAGTATTTTCCAACGGTTTTGATTTTTTCCAAATCACCACCCATCTTGTTGTTTGCATATGCATGCCAGTCGGCAACAAACATTTTGAATTTGATACCTGCTTTGGTCATCTTATTCACATTGATAGCCTTTAGAATTCCTTGAGCAATGTGGATTTGGCCAGAAGGTTCAAATCCGTCGTAGGCTATTAGTTGTTCATCTAAAGAAAGAAGCGCCTTAAGGTCATCTTGAGTAATGATTTCTTCGCCAACTTGGTTTATGAGGTCCATGCGCTCGTTGATTGTCATGAAGATAGTATACAACACATGGATTCTTCGGTCGTCGTTATCACTCCTACTCAGAATGACAGGTTTATATACCGGGAGGGGGTATATTATTAGTCATTTATGTTAGTAGAAACTACTCATGATTTCTACAACTCTTTTCTTCATCTCTTCATGTACTTCCACCAAAACAATTCCTACATCAAATTGTCCGTATATTACCACACTGCCGAGTGGAGCTAGGAGTATAGCTGGAAGGGCAAGTAAATCTTCCTCACCTTGTATAACAACTCGCTTCGGTTCATGCATTTTTTGTGCTTGAATTATTGCAGACTCAACAAGGATTACTGCTTCTTTTGTTATCGTTCCCGCAGGATTTGTGGCGTCAAAGTTGCAATGTTTATTACCATCAGTAATATCTGATCGTCTTGTGCGATAGTCTATAATTTCGATATCTGCTGGCCTGCCGGCCTCTTGCAATGTCTTGGTTACAATATCACCTACCGCGACAATAAGGGTCGGACCCTTATCATTAAGTAACTGTATGAGTTGCTTAGTTTGCATCACATCGCCCATAGGGAATTGAAGCTGTTTGCGTATATCTTGGGGAACAGTGCGTTTATCTGAACTGGTGAAGTTATCCATATATACTTCACCGTTTCTACTTATTGCACCGCGACGTATACGCGTTGAACTTATCGTTTTGCCGTCTTTTCCCCTGAGTAACGGCACATAAATCATATGCAACTGAGGGAGATTATGCTCAATTCGTTTCTCATTTAATTTGTTGGCATTGGGCTCAGAATCGCTCGTAACCACAATGGCATCGATATCATCCCTCTTTGCAGCAGAACCATACATATCCTCGAGCACCTCGTAAGATACTCGATCACTTACATTCATACTCAAAAGATGTTTTTCTAACACCTGCTTGCGCTTATTATGAGGCTGAATATTTTTTGATAGTTCTTTTT
>CALRFM010000074.1 GCA_943356515.1 Patescibacteria group bacterium | reverse complement strand
CATCAATTATATTTGAAGCATTAAGATCAAGATTCCAATATCCCGTTTGTAGAAACAAAACTTCTGAAGCGTTAACAACTCTCATACAAAGCGCCGCTACCTCATTAACAGACATGCTACCTGCAATACTCATTGCATTTTGACCTAGATTTTGAGTATGCATTGTCATAGTGCGTTGTCCTTCTCTACAAATGCACTCATCAAGCCATACCATTTCATTTAATTCTGGGGTCGAAAGGCTTGGGTTGGATAGCCCAATTGAAGTTTGAATGATACTAGCTTCAGTTTCTAACCAGCCTCCTTTTGGATTAGTGTCGACTTTTACAAATTCATCCTTTTGTGCATTAAGCAATGTAACAAATCTTTGATTATGTCCAGCATGAATTTGGCTAAAGCCAGGATGAGCTTCATATATCCAATTTTCACTACAAAGCTTCATATTGAATAATGAACTTGATTTTTCCATATATAAAAAAGCCCCGCTTGTTTGCGGGGCGTTTGTAATTTTTAAATTGGTATCTATTACCATTTACAAACACCCCTTGTCCATGATCGAACAATAAGGTGGGCAGTAATAAGGGTAATAGATATATCGTTCATATTATGAAGTAGTATACACCTTGAAGCCTATAAGATCAAGGCGAGGTTAAGCGCGGCAATGACAGGTTTTCATTATTTGAAATCTCTTCTATTTTCTAGCGCCTTGCGGAGGGTCATGTAGTCGGCATACTCTAAGTTTCCTCCCATGGGCATGCCGTAGCCGAGTCGGGTTACATTGAATGTCAGCTCTGTAGCTTCTTTAACTTCATTGAGTTTATTTCGGATATACATGGCAGTTGCTTCCCCTTCCATATCGGGATTGGTGGCAAGAATGATCTCTTCCACATGAGTAGATTCATCGTCGTCTCTTTTTTTGAGTCGGTCAAAAAGCTGTGAGAGAAAAATATCATCAGGACCGATGTGGTTGAGGGGGTCAATACGACCATGGAGCACATGATACACCCCGTCATAGATATTCCCAGTTTCCATAGAAAGAAGATCGAGCACGTCTTCAACCACAGTGATACGCCGTTTGTCACGGGTGGCATCGGAGCAAATATTACATATATCTGATTCGGTAAGATTCATGCACACACTGCAGCGTTTAGTGCGCTCTTTGAGGTGCGCAAGTTGTTCCGAGAACGCTTTAAGATCAGCATCTGGGAGCCGGAGCAAGTAAAATGCCATGCGATTGGCTGACTTTTCGCCAATGCCAGGAAGCCGTTCTAAAAAGAGGGAAATATTCTTGAGTGATTTGGGTAAACTGCTCATGCCTGAATGATTTCTACCAACAAGATGGGTCTTCGACCTCGCTCTTTATAAAAGAATGTTTCCAAGTCTCGTCCGATGTTTCGCTTGTAACCGTTTGTGTCGAGCACTGCGCCGCGACTGGCATTGAGAGATTTTTCTACCATCTTAGTAGCTTGCTCAAACATAGCATCTTCGTTCTCTTCAAATACAAATCCCCTAGAGAAGAATCGTGGCTTGGTACTCATCTTTCCGTGTAGATCTATGACAAGAACACAGATAACCATACCGTCGCTCGATAGTGTCTTGCGATCCCGCAGTACCGCATTGCCAATATCACCTACGCCGTAAGCATCGACATAGATGCTTCGAGTTTCTATGGTTTCACCCTTGGTCGCCGTAGTTTTGGTAAACCATACGGTGTCTCCTTCTTGGAGCATGTGCACTTGGGAATCAAGGTACCCTAACCCGTTCATGAGCCTCTGATATTGTTGTTGATGACGTACCGTTCCACCGATCGGAATAAAGAACCTGGGGTGGGTAAAGCGTGCAAGGAATTTTAAGTCTTCCTGACTGCCATGACCAGATGCATGGAGCTGATCGGTAATAGCAGGATATATAACATTGGCGCCCTGAAGTGAAAGTTCTTCTATAACGCCGTATACTTCATCTTCATTGCCTGGAATGGGGTCAGATGAAAAGACTACTTTGTCTCCTTTTTGCACCTGAACAAATTTATTCATCTTGCGTCCGATTTTTGACATAGCTGAGTCATACTGACCTTGAGAACCTGCCACAATAATACAAAGTCTATTTGGTGGGGTTTTTCGAATTTCTTGCTCTTTGCCGACCAGAGTCTTCGGGATGGTAAGGTAGCCAAGTGATTGAGCCGCTTCGGTATTTTGTCTCATTGACCGGCCCATAAATACCACTTTGCGGTTGAATTTTATAGCAGCGTCGACACATTGTTTTATGCGTGAGATGTTTGATGAAAAGGTAGTCATAAAAAATGCACCTTTGGTACTTCTCATTTCATCTTCCAATGTTTGACCTACGATAGATTCAGACACCGTAAGGCCTGGGCGTTCCGATCCGAGTGCGTCAGACAGCAAACATAAAATGCCATCTTCACCCGCTTTGGTAATTTCATAAAAGTCAGGAGCTTGGCCAAACGGTGGAGAAAGATCGAGTTTAAAGTCCGGACCATGATACATGGTTCCCACGGGAGATTTTACGAGTACGTGTGTAGCATCGGGAATGGAGTGGGTCATGTGAATAAAACGGATTTCAAATGCTCCAAGCCTTTCCCACGTGCGGAATTTGACATCTCGGATATCTATCGAGCTACCGAGTTCTTTAAATTTATTTTGTAAAAACATTTTGGTAAGTTTGGTGGCATAAACGGGAGGTGAGCCAAGCTTTTGATATAGGTAGGGGAGCGCACCAATATGATCTTCATGACCATGGGTTATGGCAATACCACGAATTTTATCTACCTTGTCTTCCAGGTAGGCAATGTCTGGGATGATAAGATCTACGCCCAGCTCTGATGCGTCAGGAAAGCCCATTCCACAATCTACGATAAGAATATCGGTGAGCAGCTCATCGGTATAGAGCTCGTACACATACATATTTTTGGTAACACCAACGACTCCTCCAAGAGGGACAAATCTAAGTTTGTATTCATTCATATGCACTCATTATCTCATGTTATACTGGAGTGATCAATTCAACATGCCTACTAAAAAACAAGTTAGCGACAAACTTTATAACGTTATCGACCCAGAATTAAATCTATCTATAATGGATTTGGGTCTTGTGTACGATGTAAAAACCACTAAGAAGAAAGTACATATAACCATGACACTCACCAGTTTGGGATGCCCGTTATTTGACACGATAAAAGATGATATTTTGGCAGAAATGGAAAAATTAACCGTAAAAGAAGACGATGTTGAAATAGAACTTACGTTTGACCCTCCGTGGAGCATGGATTTGATGAGCGAAAGCGCGAAGGCAATGTTGGGGATATAGCTATGAAAACCAAGACAAAAACACCAAGGCCCTATTTAAATCCGTTTGAACAAGTCGCCGAACTGGGGAAAGATACCTTAGTAACAGCAGTAAAAGAAGTGGTAAAAACCGCCAACCCTTTTGCCGAACTTTTTACCAATCCAACTGTCAAGGAACGGGAAAAGGGCAACAATAATTTTACTGAGCTGGACTTCGACAAGCTAAACAAACAATATGATGAGCAAGACAGCCCTGACTTAGAGGTAATACGCACACAACTCAAAGCACACTATCACAAACGCGTGCAACGCGAAGAGGAAGAAGAAAACTTGAAAGAGGAACAGGAAGAACAAGAAGAAGAGCGGCAAGAAGCAATGGAAGAACAACAAAAGGCACAGGAAGAGGCTGCAAACGCACAGCCGTTAGAAGCTCCTAAAGGAAAAATTCGCAAGAATATACTGGGAGGAGCCCGGCCAAAGGCAACATCAGAGCTGCCACCAGAGCTAAAGGCCGATGCAGGAAGGGGATAAGTGAACCAGTTACAAACTGTAACCGGTTGAGTTGGTCACAGAATGTGACTAACTGAAAAGATCTGTAATTTGGAGCTAGAACTACTTAGGGATAAATTGTCCCCAGGTAGAAATTCCTACGATCACAGAATAATCCAATCTATCCCCAGTCCGAAAGCCGAGCCAATAAAACTTTGGCTCGCAAAAGTAGGATATGAACGAGTACAAGAAATAAGCGATCCAGAAAAAGCCTTAAATCGCTCCAGAGATTATTGGCAAAAGCAAGACACAACTACTTACCAGGTGCTAAGGGTGTAAAATAGGAGTGCAACGGGGATTAGCTCAGACGGCTAGAGCGTACGGTTCGGAACCGTAAGGTCGCCAGTTCGAGTCTGGCATCCCCGACATTGAGATGGTAGAACACCCCGACAAAAATTGACGAAAAATACTATGAAGAAAACTACAAATAATACTTCAACTCTTCACCTCATCTGTGGACTCCCCGGATCGGGGAAGACAACTTTATCCAAAAAGATAGAAGTTGAAACTGGCGCTATAGGTATGAGTCCTGATGAATGGATCAAAGAGATATGGAAAGATAACGCAGAAACTGAAGGAAATACGTATCGTGGAAAGATCGAACAGCTTCAATGGAAAATCGGAAAACAGATTCTCAAATCCGGAACAGACATCATAATTGAGTGGGGAACGTGGGGGAGAGATGAACGAGACAAGTTGCGAAATGAAGCGAAATCATTAGGATCAAAAGTGAAATTCTATTATCTTGATATTTCAAGAAATGTATTGAAAGAAAGAATTGTGAATAGAAATAAGAATCTAGGGGAACACGAGTTTCTGATGCCTGATGACAAACTTGATACTGAACTTGATAATTACTTTAAAACATTCGAAATACCAACGAAGGAAGAGATGGAGGAGTATGATGAAGTGGGATAATTACCATTTTTAAACGTTATATGGATATATTTACCATTCAATTACTTGCATCTTTTTTTGTCGGTGGGGGAGTGATAACTGCTCTTTCATTTATTGTTGAGCGTATTGACAAAAAATATGCAGGACTTATCCTTGCCTCTCCTACTACAACTGTTCTTGGGCTATTTTTCCTTGGGTTGACTATTGGTTCCGACAAGATCACAACTATTATTCCTGCAACATTTCTCCCTCTTGGAATTAGTATTCTTTTTGCAGCGATTTATTTTTACTCTGCAAACTATTTGCACCGCTTTTATCTTAAAAAAATGAGTGAAATACTTTTGACATATACTCTGAGTATTTTTGTCTGGCTCCTTCTTATTTTGCCCATAATCCTTTTGAGATTTTCAAATTTGATATGGGGAATTGCTGCCTGTTTTGCACTTATCGGACTCACTCAATATCTCCTTTCACTTTTTCCTTTCAAAGTGGCTACGCCAAAGATAGTTACATACACCTTTGCTCAGAAACTAGGCAGAGGAATATTTATCGGACTTGTCATAACTCTAATAGTCTATTTAGGAAAGACACTTGGCCCTTTCTGGGGAGGTGTTTTTAGTGTATTTCCCGGAGCTTTTTCTTCAACATTGCCCATATTTCACTGGTACAATGAACCGAAAGATTTGTATGCATTTGTGAAAGGAATTCCTCTTGGAGCCTTATCGGTAATCATATATTTAGTAACTGCTCTTTTCACCTTTCCCGTTTTCGGATATGGGTGGGGTACTGTGGCTGCATATATTGTAAGTCTTTCTTATATCGTGGTTGTCTCACGATTTCAAAATAGAATATAGATCTATGCAAAGT
>CALRFM010000073.1 GCA_943356515.1 Patescibacteria group bacterium | reverse complement strand
GGTTTTAGATAATGGTCGGGTCTCTTGCATTATGACTGTGTCTCCGATAACAATACCTTCAAGGTCATTATGTACATTAAATCTCTTATTTCTCTTGATGACTTTTTGATACAATTTGTGACGATATTTGCGCTCTACTTCAACAACAACAGTTTTTGTCATGCTGGTTGAAACAACCACGCCTTGAAATGTTTTTTTCATATTATTTGGTAATTCCTAACTTCTTCTGTTGCATAATAGTGAGCAACATTGCTACATTTCTTTTTTTCTTGCCTATTGCATTACTATCTTTATGAGGCTTAACTCCTTTTTCTAACGATAGTTGAGCAATTTCATGTCGTAATACACTCAAGTTTTTTTCTAACTCTCCTGCTTCTTTGTCGGTGTATTCTGATATTATTTTTTTCATATTATAGTTTTTGTACCATTTTTGCTTGTATAGACAACTTTGCTGATACATTTTTAAACACAGCTTTTGCTGTTTCATAGGTCATGCCGTCTAGTTCAAAAAGAACTCGACCCGGTGCTACTGATGCTACAAAATATGCAACATCTCCTTTACCTGCTCCCATAGTTACTTCTGGTGGTTTCTTAGTATATGGTCGATCTGGAAAAATGCGAATCCAAAATTTCCCCTCTTTCCGTGTTGCACGAGCTAACACTACTCTGCATGCTTCTATTTGTCTATCTTTCACCCATCCGGAATCAAGTGATTTGAGTCCAAAAGTTCCATAATTCAACGTGTTACCCTTGGTGGCAATCTTTTTCCAGATACCTCTGAATTGTTTTCTAAATTTTTGTTTTTTTGGTGCTAACACAATAATGATTCAATTTACGACTCTTCTTGATCACATATCCATACTTTTACCCCTACATACCCTGATTTAGTGAGTGCTGGGTAGGAAGCATATCCTACTCGTTCACGTATGGTAGATGTTGGAATACTACCTTGAAAATACTTCTCTGTTCGAGATATTTCTGCTCCATTTATTCTTCCGCCCAGTTGTACTTTCACGCCCTTTGCTCCAGATTCCATAACACGTGTCATGGTGCTATGCACGATCATACGATGAGGAAGTCCACGTATAATCTTCTCTGCAATGGTTTGTGCTACATAGTAGGCATTAACATATGGTTTCAAAACAGGCTCTATCTTGAGCTCTATACGAGATTGCTTTTGCACACCCTTTTCATCTTCATCTATTTTTATATGAGACGTAATAATTTTTTTCACATCTTCAAGTCCTTTTCCACCACGTCCTATGATCATGCCTGGTTTTACAGAAAACATTGTTACGGTAAGCTTTTTAATAGCTCTCTCAATAACAACCTCAGTAATTCCAGCATATGAATACTTTTTCATAAGTTCTTCGCGGATACGAGTATCTTCGATTAAAGCTTGTCTATATGCTTTCTTGTTCGAGAAGTACCATCTGGATGACCAGTTGTATACTACTCCGAGACGTAATCCGTGTGGATGAACTTTCTGACCCATATATTATGTTGAACTTTTTGTAACTTTTTTTGCTGCTTTTTTAGGAGCTTCCACTAATTTCTTAGGTTTTGGTTTTGCAACCTCAACAGCTTCTAAAATAATCTTAATGTGAGAATATCTTTTTGCGAGGGGTTTGGCCATTCCACGAGATCCTGCTCTGAATCGTTTTAATTTTCTTCCTTCTTCAATCGTTAAAAGTTTAAATTTTAGCACATCTGGACTCACTTTTAAAGTGCTTGTTGCGTTGGCAATAGCTGAATGGACAGATATATACAACAATTTTGCTGACTTTAGGGTCATATAGTTCAAATGATCCAATGCATCTTGAGGAGTCATTTTCGCAATATTGTCACGAATCATGCGCAACTTTTTGGGCGTTATCTTCACATTTTTAAAATAAGTTAGTGATTCCATATTATTTTCTTCTCTTAATAATTAATGACTTACTCCATTTTTTCTTAGATCGTGTTCGAGTTCCTCGTGCTGATTTACCCCATGGCGTCTTTGGATTCATACCTTCACCAGATCGTCCTTCTCCTCCACCATGTGGATGAGAATCAGGATGTTGTGCTGTTCCTCGAACGGTAGGACGTATACCCATGTGTCGTTTGCGACCTGCATTCCCAATTTCTTGCTCTTTGAATTCAATATTTCCCATTCGTCCTATAGTGGCCCAACACTTATTATGAAATTTTCTTATTTCTCCTGAAGATAATTTAAGATGTACGTACACGCCGTCCTTTGCTACGACTGATGCAAAAGAGCCAGCACTTCGAACTATAATTCCTCCTTGACCAGGATACAGTTCAATGTTATGAATTTGTATTCCTACAGGAATAGCAACAAGCGGCAACGAATTACCCGTTGCAATTTCTGCATTCTCTGCAGCCATAATAGTATCACCTGTTTTAAGATCTACTGGTTGTAAAATATATCGCTTCTCACCATCTTTGTACTGCACTAATGCAATGGAGGCATTTCTGTTTGGATCATATTCTATACCCAATACTGTTGCACTCATATCTCGTTTATCTCGTTTAAAGTCTATCAAACGATAAAATCGCTTATGTCGTCCACCTTGATGTCGTACCGATACTTGACCACTTGCATCTCGTCCTGAGTGTTTTTTAAGAATCTTCGTCAGGCTTTTCTGAGGTCTTTGTGATGTTGATATAATTGATTTTGACATATTCGACTAATAATTATGCTTGTGGGAACAAATCAATAGTCCCCTCCAATAATGTTACGTATGCAATTTTTTTGTCTGGACGTTGTTTTGGTATTAACTTGCGTCCAACTCTTTTTATTTTTCCTTTTCGTATGATGGTTTTTACTGAACCCACTTTCACTTTAAATAATGTTTCAAGGGTACCAGCTACGTTATCTTTATCAGCTTTAGTATTCACTTCAAATGTATACACTTTCTTCTGAGAAAGTTGTGAGGTCTTTTCAGTTATGATTGGTTTGAGTATGATTTCGGTTATTTTCATTTAAGCTTTGCAAAATGTGTTATGACGGTGTCTAATGCATTATCTACAAACACAATCGCTTCGTGATTCAATATGGCATAGGCATTGAGTGTTTTGGACGCAATTACATCTACATGAGGAATATTGCGAGATGACATGGTGAATGGATTTCCTTTGATTTCATCTGCAACAAATAACACTTTTTTATTAAGCATATCCATTACCCCTAATGTGGTAGCAATGGTTTTAGTATGAGGTTTTTTATCTATTCCTTTTGATGTAATAACGGATATATTACTTTGTGCTGCAGTTTGACTCAGTGAAATGCTGAGTGCACGAGATTTTTGCTTTTTGTTAAGGCTTAAACTAAAATCTCGCTTCAGTGGTCCAAAGGTAACACCTCCGCCGCGCCAAATATTAGATTTACCTGATCCGTGTCGTGCTCGACCAGTACCTTTCTGCTTCCATACCTTTTTAGTGCTTCCTGTTACTTCTGATCGCATTTTTGCTTGTGCATTACCTTGTCTTTGATTTGCCAAATACACGCGAACATATTGAGCAATGAGTATATCGTTGGGTTCTGCGCCAAATAATTCTTGATTAAGTGCAACGGTACCAGTAATTTTTCCCGCAATATCATACACCTGCGCTTCAAGCTTTTTTAGTGTTTTTGGTTTTTTCGTTGCGTTAGCCGCGTTTGACGCGGTTTTGTTTGTTTCCATGATTATGCTTTAATTTCAACAAGTCCACCTATGTGTCCGGGAATGAGACCCGTGACTTGAATAGATGTTTCGCCAACTGCAAATACTGTAAGGTTTTGAATCGTTACTCTGTCTGTTCCCATACGTCCTCCCATGCGCATACCCTTAAATACTCTTCCTGGGGTAGTTGTTGCACCAACAGATCCAGACGTACGTTGTGCAGGATGACCATGACTTGCAGGACTACCACCAAATCCGTGTCGCTTTACAACGCCGGCAAATCCTTTACCTTTTGAAACCCCGGTTACATTGATGGTTGCCCCAACTTCAAATATCTCAGAAGGTTTTACTTCATCGCCCGTGAATAATTTCTTTTCGCCTATTTGAAATCCTTTTTTTCCCTCTTCTTCTATGAAAGTAGATTCTCTGTCGTTATCTTCAACACGAAGTTCGCGTAAAAAACGAAGCGGGGTTTTAATACCCGCTTTATCTAAAAGTCCTTTTGTTGGTTTTGACATATGTTTAGTAGTGCCAAAACCAAAAATGATGGCACTATAGCCATCAAGTTCTTGTCGTTTAAAACCTACCACATAACAGGGGGCGGTTTCGATCAGCGTGACAGGCACCCTCTTTCCTTCTGGGGTAAATTCCTGTGTTGCTTGTGTTTTAATACCAAGTGTGAAACCGTTCATATTGTTGTAATAATAAGTTGTTATAAAAAAAAAGAGCCCCAGATTGGGCTCGCTTTCGTGCGATTCAATCTGGTTAAATGAGAAACATGTTATTGTCCTTACTAACCATACTTATTTTGTGAAGCCCAATTATATAACATTGGACCTAAGAGTTCAACTTTACATTTTCACTTCTACCTCTACGCCAGCTGCAAGCTCTAGGTGCATAAGAGAATCAATGGTTTGATTGGTTGGATTCACAATATCAAGCAAACGCTTGTGTACGATAAGTCCAAAATGCTCCCTTGCATCTTTGTCCGTAAATGGGGATTTATTGACTACGTATACTTCTTTTCTGGTAGGAAGCGGGATAGGTCCTATGATGGAGGCGCCTGTCTTGATGGCTGTGTCTACGAGCTTTTGACATGTCTCGTCTATAAGACGATGGTCATAAGCTTTCATCCGTATTCTGATTCTTCCTTTTGGCATAGATGTAAATGTACTGCAAAGGCGGGGTTACCCGCCCTTACATAATGTGCTTTTTTTATTTAATGACTTTTGTTACTACTCCTGCTCCTACCGTGTGTCCACCTTCGCGGATTGCGAATTTAAGACCTTCTTCGATAGCAATAGGTGATATAAGCTTGGCTTCAATCTTTACATTGTCACCAGGCATTACCATTTCGACTCCTTCTGGAAGTTTAACTTCGCCGGTTACATCGGTTGTACGAATGTAAAACTGTGGGCGATATCCCTTAAGGAATGGTGTGTGTCGTCCACCTTCTTCTTTTTTAAGAACGTAAATCTCTGCTTCGAATTCTGTATGTGGAGTTACTGATTTAGGTTTTGCAATAACCTGTCCTCGTTCCACATCTTCTTTTTCAACACCTCGAAGAAGAAGTCCCGTATTATCTCCTGCTCGTGCTTCATCAAGTGTTTTTCGGAACATTTCAATACCCGTAACAATTGTTTTTCGGGTATCTTTCAGTCCGACAATTTCGATTTCATCATTTACCTTCAAGATACCTCGTTCTACACGACCCGTTACCACAGTTCCTCTTCCTTGGATGGTAAACACGTCTTCAACAGGCATAAGAAATGGTTTTTCGATATCCCGAGTTGGGACTGGAATATATTCATCTACTTTTTGCATAAGCTCTTCAATAGCTTTTACAGAATCTGGATCATCTGCAATTGCCTTGAGTGAAGATCCTCGGACAACTGGCACGTCATCTCCTGGGTAATCGTATTTTTTAAGAAGATCTCGTACTTCCATTTCTACCAAATCAATGATTTCTGGGTCATCGACCATATCTATCTTATTG